>CAYPJK010000185.1:0-6412 GCA_964411025.1 uncultured Nevskia sp. | reverse complement strand
AAGCCATCGTGACCCGCATTCCCGGCAACAACTACGAGTTCACCCAGCCGATCCAGATGCGCTTCAACGAGCTGATCGCAGGCGTCCGCGCAGAACTGGCGGTGAAGGTGTTCGGCGACGATTTCGATGAATTGGTGAAGCTTGGCGAACAGATCGAAGCCATCGTCAAGGACATTCCGGGGGCTGCCGATGCCCGTGCCGAACAGGCCACCGGCCTGCCGGTGCTGACCATCGTGCCTAAGCGCGAAACCCTGGCCCGACTGGGACTGAACATCGAGCAGCTCCAGGATCTGGTGGCGACCGCGACGGGCGGTGAAGTGGCTGGCCAGCTCTATGCTGGCGATCGCCGCGAGGACATCGTGATCCGCCTGCCCGAAGCTCTGCGCAGCGATCCGGAAGCCTTGAAGCGGCTGCCGGTGATGCTGCCCGGGTCGCCGCCGAACGGGGGGCGTGATGGCGGCTTCGTGCCGCTCGGTGAAGTCGCAACCCTGGAACTGAAGACTGGCTACAACCAGATCAATCGCGAGGACGGCAAGCGCCGGGTGGTGGTCACCGCCAATGTCCGGGGTCGTGATCTCGGCAGCTTCGTCGCCGACGTGCAGCGAGCGGTGGCCGAGCAGGTCAAGCCCCCACCGGGTTACTGGATCAGCTACGGCGGCACCTTCGAGCAACTGGAATCGGCCTCGAAGCGACTTGCCATCGTGGTGCCGGTGACCCTGGCGCTGATCGGCCTGCTGCTGTTCCTGGCCCTGCGATCGACACGCGACGCACTGCTGATCTTCAGCGGCGTGCCGCTGGCGCTGACCGGCGGCGTGCTGGCGCTGGTGCTGCGCGGCATCCCGTTCTCGATCTCGGCAGGGGTCGGCTTCATCGCGCTGTCGGGTGTGGCGGTGCTCAACGGCCTAGTCATGGTCAGCTTCATCCGCGAACTGCTGGCGCGGGGCCTGAGCATCGACGACGCGATCACCGAAGGCGCACTGACCCGCCTGCGTCCCGTGCTGATGACGGCATTGGTGGCCAGCCTCGGCTTCGTGCCGATGGCCTTCAACACCGGCATCGGCAGCGAGGTGCAGCGGCCGCTGGCCACCGTGGTGATCGGCGGCATCGTGTCGTCGACCCTGCTGACCTTGCTGGTGCTGCCGGCGCTGATCCGGCTCGCGCAGGGACGCAGCGTCGGTCATCTCGCCGTCGCGGGCATGGTGTCGCCGAAGGCCGGCTTGGGTTCGTCGACATCACCATGATCCACAACCCACAAGGCGCGCTTCGGTGAAGAAGGATCTGCTCGTCTCAGGGCTGCCGCTCGGATGTCATGAAGCAGGCGTCGGGCAATCGATTGATTAACCGATGACGAAGCTCAATCGACGGTGCCCGCCGTTATCACCCGGTGTAGCCGCCGCCCTGAGTGCAGCGCTGTTGTTCGGGGCAGGCACGCCGCTCGCGAAACGACTGCTCGACGGCCTTAGCCCCTGGATGCTCGCCGGGCTGCTGTATCTGGGCTCCGGCATCGGGATGGCACTGTACCGGGTCGCGACGCGGGCGGCACCGGTGCATCTGAGCCGGCGCGAATGGCCGTGGCTGCTGGGGGCGATCCTGAGTGGCGGTGTGCTCGCCCCGGTGCTGTTGATGGTCGGCCTGACCGGAATGCCGGCAACCGGTGCTTCGCTGCTGCTGAACGCTGAAGGAGTGTTCACCGCACTGCTGGCCTGGTTCGCGTTTCGCGAGAACTTCGATCGCCGTATCGCGCTGGGCATGGCGGCGATCCTGGCTGGCGCATTGATCCTGAGCTGGCCGGGGGAGGCTCGTTTCGCCGGGCCATGGCCCGCCCTGGCGATCCTCGGAGCCTGTCTGGCCTGGGGCATCGACAACAATCTCACCCGGAAAGTCTCGCTGACCGATGCGACCTGGATCGCCTCGATCAAAGGGCTGGCGGCCGGCACCATCAACCTCGGACTGTCGCTCTGGATTGGCGCGAGCCTGCCTTCGCTGCCGATCGTCGGCGGGGCGATGCTGGTCGGCTTCTTAGCCTATGGCGTCAGTCTGGCCTTGTTCGTGGTGGCGCTGCGACACCTCGGCACCGCGCGTACCGGCGCCTATTTTTCGGTTGCACCCTTCTTCGGTGCCGTGCTCGCGCTGCTCCTGGGTGAGCCGATGACCGTCCCTCTGCTGATGGCAGCCGGCTTGATGAGCGTCGGCATCTGGCTGCACCTCAGCGAGCACCACGAGCATCGGCATGACCATGAACCGATGGAGCACACGCATGAGCATGTGCATGACGAGCACCATCGACACGCGCATGGCTTCGATGATCCGTCCGGTGAGCGGCATTCCCATCGCCACCGGCATCTGGCGATGACGCACAGTCACGCCCATTTCCCTGACGCCCACCACGAACATGATCACGACTGATATCGGAGCCGCTTGGTCTGCCATCGCCACTCTCGGCGTCTCAGCGCGCTGATCGCGGCGCCCAGCAGCACTGCCAATAGGAAGGGCCGATGGTCAGCCGATCTACCGCATTCATGTGCGCACCAGTGTTTCGCGCATCCGTGTGGCGGCGAGCAGCCCTGAAGCGAAGGTGATCGTTGCGACCAGCCATAGCGCAGGTGACAGACCGAGCGCGTCCGCTGTCAGTCCGGCGATGATCGCGCCCACCGCGTAGCCGAGATCACGCCACAGGCGATAAGCGCCGACCGCGGAGGCCTGCCACGACGGATGCGCGACATCACCGATCGCTGCCAGCAATGTCGGATAGACCATCGCCGTGCCGACACCCAGCAGCACGCCACCGAAGGCGAAGCCAGGAAAATCCGAACGCATTGCCGTGACCGCGATGCCCGCGGCCTGTACCCACATGCCGGTGACGATCAGCCACTTGCGGCCGAGGCGGTCCGACAGCGCGCCGGTGAATGCCTGCGAAACGCCCCATACCGCCGGGTAGATCGCGGCCAGCCAGCCGACCTGGCTGAGCGTCATGCCGGCGGCCACGAATACCAGCGGGAACAGGCCCCAGGCCATGCCGTCGTTGAGGTTGTTCACCAGGCCGGCCTGGCTGACGCTGGACAGGTTGCGGTCCGTGAGCGAGGTACGCAGGAAGATCTCGCGCTGCGACACCGGAACTGCAAGCGGTGGCACGCCCTGCGACGCGACCTCGTGGGCGACGTGATGTCGGGTCTCCCGAACCGCGAAGATCGACAGCAGCAGACCCGCCACCACATAGACGACACCCAGGTAGAAGGGCTCAGGTCGCAATCCATACCGGGCCGCGAACCAGCCGGTCGCCAGCGCGCTGCCGGCGACCGCGAAGTAGCCCGCGAACTCGTTCAAGCCCATCGCAAGGCCGCGCTGCTTCGAGCCGACCAGATCGATCTTCATGATCACTGTGGTCGACCAGGTGAGCCCCTGGCTGACGCCGAGCAGCACATTGGCGGCGACGATCCAGTTCCAGTCCGGCGCCCATATCAGCACGAATGGCACCGGAATCGCGACCAGCCAGCCACCAATGAGGACGTGCTTGCGGCCGTAGCGGTCGGAGAGCCGGCCGGCAAAGTAGTTGGTCAGCGCCTTGGTGATGCCGAAGACGACGATGAACGACAGGATCGCGGTGCGCGCCGCGATGTGAAACTCCTGCTCGGCGATGGCGGGCAGGATGCTGCGCTCCAGGCCGACCATCCCGCCGACGAAGGCATTGACCAGCACCAGTAGCGAGAACTGTCCGAGGTTCTCGCGCAGGCCCAATCGGATCGTCGGCGATGTCATGGCCTCAACCCGCGAGCCCGAGGTTCGTGCGCACGATCGCGTCCATCTCTGCCGGACGCGGCGGGATGTTCTGCGTCACCTGCTCGATGAAGGCCGCCCGGTCCAGCGACAGCATCGGGTTCCAGCGCTTTTCGAAGCCGAGTGTTGACGATGGCTTGCCGGAAAGGCCGGCGCCGCAGGCGCTGCCGGCCTGATGGCCCGGGAAGATCTCGACCTCGTCCGGCAAGGTCAGCAACTTCGCATGCAGGCTGTCGTGCAGGACGCCGGCGAACTCTCGCTCGCGTCCGGCGAGGTCCGGGCGCCCCACGGAGCCGACGAACAGCGTATCGCCAGTGACGACGAACCACGGGGCATCGCCCCGTCGCAGATCCGTCACCAGCAGACTGACGCTTTCAGGCGTGTGCCCCGGGGTGTGCAGCACCCGGATCTGGGTATTGCCGACGTCGAGGACTTGCCCGTCGTGCAAAGGTTCGAACGGAATCCGGGCCGCTTCGCGGGCGGACTCGTGCAGGTAGTACGGCGCACCTACTTTCCTGGCGAGCGCAGGGCCGCCGGAGAGATGGTCGGCATGGACGTGGGTGTCGATCACGTAGCTGATCGGCACGCCGGCACGCTGTGCTTCGGCGATGAACCAGTCTTCGTCACCCGTCACGACATCTACCGCGACGGACTTGCCCTTGCCGCCACACCCGAAGAAGTAGGACAGCGAAGCGTCTTTGGCAGCGAATTGCTTGAAGAACATGTTTGCGACTCCTGGGGCGGGCGATATGCGTTGTGCTCAACCAGTTGCCGCAGAGTTAGCGGTTTGCAGCGGCAGTCCTGCGGCTCGCCATTCGCTCACACCGTCGGCAAGCTTGCGCACGCGATAGCCGCGTGCGGCCAGCAGGTGCATCGCCTCATATGCGAACAGGCAGAACGGGCCACGGCAGTACGCCACGATCTCGCGGTTCTCGGGCAGCTCGGACAAGCGCCGCTCTAGTTCCGCCAACGGTATCGAGCGGGCATGCGGCAGATGCGCGGTCTCGTACTCGACGCTCGGGCGCACGTCGATGAGGATCACGTCTCCACGGCGCACCTGCTCCAGCAAGGCCTTGCGACCCACCGGGGTCAAAGGCTCTTGAGCCGCTTTCATCTGATGCAGCGCCCGCTGCAGTTCCAGCAGATGCTGTTCGGCGACTTGCCTGAGCTGGACCCAGAGATCCGCCACGTCGTCGCCGCTCAGGCGATAGACGACGTGCTTGCCGTCGCGCCGCGTCGTCACCAGCCGTGCCTCGCGCAAGCTCTTCAGATGAGCGCTGGCGAGCTTGGTGTCGATAGACAGCTCATGGGTCAGCATCTCGACGGTCTTTTCGCCTTGCGCCAGAAGCTCAAGCAGCTCAAGACGCTTCGGGCTCGACACCGCCTTGCCGATTCGGGCTACCTGCTCGTACAGACCGTCTTTGAGTGCTCGCTTATTCATTCATTTATTCTAACGATCATTAGAATGATGGGCAAATATCTTTCGCGGTGGACGGCGAATTCAGCGAACCCACGATCAGCAGCCCGCAGCCGACGGCAATGGTCGATATACCGGCGACGTCGATCACAGTGGGCGTGACCCGATCCACGATCCATAACCAGGCCATGGCGGTGCAGATGTACACATCACCGATATGCAAGGCCATTCTCGAGAGCGCCCGCTCAAGCCCTCCGAAACCGCTCGATTTTGATAAAATCGAGCGAAACACCCGGAGGTCGTCATGAGCGCCAAGAGAACCGTCCCCACCGTGGTTGACGCCACGGCACTGAAAATGAGCCTCGGCTCGATCGGCGAGCGTGTGCGCACCCAAGATCTTCAGATCACCAAGCACGGCGCGCCCCAGGCCATGGTCATCTCGGTCGATCGCTACCTCCGGCTGACCCGCCTCGAGCCCGTTGATCCCTCGTCCCTTGAGACGCTCCAGAAGGAATTCGACGACAAGCTGGCCCGTATGCAGTCAGCACAGCAAGGGGTGGCCATGAATCGGCTGATGGACGCTGGTGAGGAGGACATCACCCGGTTTTTGAACCAGCATTACGACCAGAATCCGGTGCCGCCGATGGCCCAACCCGCTGAAGCGTTTGCCACCGGCACCAAGAGGCTCATCAAGTCGAAGCCCTTCAACGCAATGCAGATCTTGACTGTGCCTTCTCTCAAGGACAAGAACCCCGTCGCGGTCCCGTTCACCGTCGTCGAACGAAAGGCGAACAAGCAATCGGGCTCTCGTTCTATCGTTGTCCATAACAAGACCGGCAAGATTCGATCCGTAGCAGCTACGGCTGCCACGGCAACCAAATCCAGGAAGGGGGACAAATGATGGGTCGAGGTCAGGGCCATATCCTCGTCGGTGCGGGAACCAACGGCGCCGGTAAAAGCTCCATCGTTCAGCCCTTCCTGTCCCGGGATGGAGAGTATTTCAACCCGGACGAGCATACCCGCGCACTCGTAGCCCTCGGCATGCCACTAACGGAAGCCAATTCCCGTGCCTGGCAGACCGGATTCGACGCCCTGCAGCAGGCTGTCGACGAAGGAAAGCGCTATGCCTTTGAGACCACCCTCGGCGCCGCGAGCGTGCCATTTGAGCTGATGCGGGCGCTGGCCATGGGATGCCGCGTGGATCTGTTCTTTGTCGGCCTG
>CAYPJK010000184.1:0-6459 GCA_964411025.1 uncultured Nevskia sp. | reverse complement strand
ACCGCGTGGCCCTTGGCGATCGCCGAAAAATCCAGCTGCACGCTGCCCGGCTGCAACAGGCCATCGCCATCCCGCTGCAACTGCTGCCAGCCGATCCGCCGGCGCGCGGCCGCGAGATCGGCCGCGGGCGGCGGCAGCGTCTGCGGGCCGGGCGGCCCGAAACCCCAGAGATCGACCAGCGGGCCGGCGGTCGGGTCCAGCGCACCGTCGCTGAGCCTGGCGATATCCAGCGCCGCTTCCAGCACGGCGCTGAAATCCGCCGGCAGGCGCATCCGGCTGCCGGCCGCCGCGCGGTTGTAGCGGCACAGCGCCGACTCCGGTGCCCAGTGGCTGAGCTGGAGGACGAGATCAGCCAGCAGCGCATCGATGCCGGCGCGAATCGCATCGACCGCGACCGGCGCACGTGCCACGAACCGCACCGACCAGCCGGTCCCCATCGCCTGACCGTCGAGCCGCCAGACGCGGCCGGCGACATCAGGGCCCGCCTCGGTGGCGGCGCTGAACCGCGACGGGATGAGGACTTCCGGTGCCATGCGTCAGGGCGACAGCACTTCGACCGTCGCCGTGTAGCTCGCTCGCCGTTCCTTGGCTTGCGGCACGCTGGCCTTGGCGTCCTGCACGCTGGCGCTGATCCAGTGCAGGCCCGGTTCTCTCCAGCGCAGGCTGAGCACGCCTTCGGCATCGGTCTTCAGGTGCTGCTCGCCGATCGCGTTGCGGTAGCGGGTGCCGTCGCGGATCACTTCGACGTCCAGATTTGCTGCCGGCTTGCCGTCGAGCAGGAAGCGGAAAGACGCGTCCTCGCCGGCGAACAGATCGGCGATGCCGGTCAGCGGCACCAGTTCGAGCCCCCGGCCGGTCGGCTTGAGTGCGCCATCGTTCGGTTTGCCGGCGGTGGCGAAGGTATCGAGCCGGCCCTGCGATTCGCTGACCTTCAGGCCCTTGGCCTTGGCCGGCACTTCGCTGGCGAACGCGGCAGCGGTGCCGCGCCAGCGCTTCGGCTTGCCGTCTTCCTCCCAGCTCGCCATCAGGCCGTCGTTGAGGACCGAGATGCGGTAGGTGCCGGGTTGCTTGAGCTGCAGGTCGAAGGTCGAGCGCAGCTTGCCGGTCGAAGCGTTTTCAGGGGCCACGGTGCTGCCATCGGGCGCGACGATCACCAGGTTGTCGAGACGCAGGGCGTTGTGATCGCGGACGAAGGGCTCGGTGGAAACGCCGGCGTCGACGGTGATCCACTGGTCGACATCGAGCACGGTCTTCGACGGCGCCAGCCAGCCCTTGTGGGCGCTGGCGGCAAACGGCAGCAGTGCAGTCGCGAGCAGCAGGATGCAGGGGGTGCGGTTCATGGCGGGGCCTCAGGGTTTGACGGCGACGCGGATTGCGCCCAGTTCGGACTTGCCGCTGGCGTCCAGCGTGGTGGCCGACCGGGCAGGCCAGTCGAAGGCCAGGTCCACCAGCTCGCGGCCACCGTCCTCGCGCGCCGCCTCGACCACCAGCTTGTAACGACCGGGCGGCAACGCCGCGAGCGGGCTCTTGTCGCCGAAGCTCTGCTCATGGGTACCGACCGGCTTGGTGGCGCTGCTCAGGCCGTCTGCCGGCATCGCGAGGTCGCGGCCACCGCGCCGCCACCACTGGCGCAGGTCGGGCAGCCACTTGGTGCCGGACTGCGGCTTGCCATCGGCCCCGACCGCCGGTGGACCGCCGTTCGGTCCGTTGCGCTTGACCTGGTACCAGACGCTGAGCTGCGCGGCGACCGAACGGTCCTCGCGCTCGACCCAGACGGCGACATACGGGCGGTGGTACTCGGCAACGTCGAGCTGCGGAATCTGCACGCTGACATCGAGCTGCGCGGCCTGCGCGGGAAGTGCGCCGAGCGCGGCGAGCAAGGGAAGAAGGTGATGCCTTTTCATCGATCGGGTCCGAATGAAGCCAGCAGGTCAGTGAATGAACAGCAGGGCGACGACCACCGGCACCAGCAGGCCGAAGCCAACCAGCGGCCAGGTCAGCCGGCGCCCCTTGGAATGCAGGTGCAGCAGCCACAGCCCGGTCAGCGAGAACAGCAGGCAGGCAACCGCGAAGACATCGAGAAACAGGCTCCAGGCCGCGCCGGCGTGGCGACCCTTGTGCAGATCGTTCAGGTAGCTGACGACACCGCGATTGGTGGTTTCACGCTCGACTTGGCCGGTCGCCAGATCGACGTTGATCCAGGCGTCGCCGCCCGGGCGCGGCAGCGACACATAGGCCTCGTCATCCGACCATTCCACCGGCTGTCCGGCCACGCGGACCTGCAGGGCCTCGGCGAGCCAGGCGGCGGCTTGGTCCGGCATTGCCACGCCGGTGCTGCCGTCGGCCGCTTGCTGCGCAGCGGACTGCAAGGACGCAAGCGCCGCCGCCGGCATCTGCGACTGGCTGCGGACAACGACCGGCGTGGTCGGGATGTCCGCCGCATGGTTCAGCGTGATGCCGGTGACCGAGAACAGCACCATGCCGATCAGGCTCACCGCCGCCGAGATCCAGTGCCAGGTGTGCAGTTGCTTGAGCCACCAGGCGCGGCGCTTCTGCCGGGCGCGCGCCGGGTCTGCAGCCGGCGCTGGCGACGATACGGTGGCGCTCACGGCGCGGCGATGTTCCCGGCCGGCAGCACCGCAGCCAGCGGCGCGCCACTGGGATCGGTGACGAAGCCGACCTTGGTGACCCCCGCCTTGGCCGCTTCGCTCATCACGGTGGCGATGATCTCGTAGCGGGCATTGCGGTCAATGCGCAGGTGCAGCTCCGGCGTCGGCTGTTGCTGGCCGGCAGCGCGTAGCCGTTCGATCGCCTGGGCCTCGTCGATGCGCTCGCCGTTCCACCAGCGCTGGTTGTCGCCGTCGATCGCGAACTGCACGGCGTCGGCCTTCTGCACATTGGTCGCCGAATCGGCCTTCGGCAGATCGATCTTCACCGCATGGGTCAGCAGCGGCGCGGTGATGATGAAGATCACCAGCAGCACCAGCATGATGTCGACCAGCGGGATGACATTGATCTCCGCCATCGGCGCCGAGTTGCGGGCGCCGCCGCCAAAGCTGCCGAACGCCATCTCAGCGCACTCCTGCGCCGCTGGTCTTCAGCGGCGTGACGTTGCCGCTGGCGGCGTCGATCTTGCAGCCGGTGCCGAGGAAGGCGAACAGGTCATGCGCGAAGGCGTCGAGCTGGGCCAGGGTCAGGCGATTGGCGCGGACGATCAGGTTGTAGCCGAGCACCGCCGGAATCGCGACCGCCAGACCGATGGCGGTCATGATCAGCGCCTCGCCGACCGGGCCGGCGACCTTGTCGAGGGTGCCGGCGCCGCTGACGCCGATCGCCACCAGCGCGTGGTAGATGCCCCAGACCGTGCCAAGCAGGCCCACGAACGGCGCGGTCGCACCGACCGAGGCCAGCACCGTCAGGCCCGATTCGAGGCTGGCGGTTTCCTCGTCAATCGTCTTGCGCATCGTGCGGGTCACGAAGTCCGACGCCGAGCCGGCCTCGTTCAGCCGGTTGATGCCGTGCCGCTCGTGATGCCGGCTGGCAGCGATCGCGTGATAGACCAGATGCGAGAACGGCTCGTCCGGATGCTGCTGCTCGACCTTGGCGGCCACCACGTCCAGCGACGGCGCGTTCCAGAAGAAATCCAGGAATCTGCTGGTACGGCGCCGGGCGCGGGTGTAGGTGACCAGCTTGGTGACGATCAGGTACCAGCTGGCGGCGGAGGCCAGCGCCATCAGCACCAGGATGGTCTTCGCCACGCCATCGGCCTGGGTCAGGAAGTGGCCGAAGCCGATACCGCTTGCCGCTGGGTCCATTGCGCAATCTCTCGAACGAATACGAAAAACGAACATCAGGCCGGACGCGTTCGCCCGGCAGACAGGAGTGGGAGCCGCGCCCTTAGGACTTCATCTCGAACACCACCGGCACGATCACCCAGGCTTCGATGGTCTCGTCGCCGCGCCGGGCCGGCACGAAACGCCATTTGCGGAACACGATGTCGCGCGCCGCCCGGTCGAGGCTGCTGGAGCCGCTGGACTGCTCGATCTTGACGTCGCCAGCCGTACCTTCCCGGGTCACCAGCACGCTCAACAACACCTTGCCGCTTTCGCGGCGCAGCTTGGCGGCGGACGGATAGACCGGCAGCGGGTTGTTCAGATAGGAGGCCACGAAGTTCGGCGGCACCACGGCAGGTTCAGCGGCCGGCGCGGCCGCTGGTGCCGACGGCGCCGGGGGAGCAGGCGCTTCGGCCACCGCTTCGGCCACCGGCTCGGGGTCGGGCGGCGGCGTGGCGATCGCCGACGGCGTCGGCTTTGGCGTCGACATCAGCCGGGGCTGCGGTTGCGGCTTTTCCGGCGGCGGCGGGGGTGGTGGCGGAACCGTCACCAGCGGCGCTTCAGCCAGCATCGCCACCTGCATCAGCACCGGCTCCGGCGGTGGCGGCTCCGGGGCGGCCAGCAGCAGCACGGCAAGGCCGCCCAGATGCAGCCCACCGACCGCCAGCGCCGCCAGCAGCCGTCCCCGGGGCGACAGCCGCTGGCCGGCGCGGTAGTCGGCCCGGTGGGCGATCTCGTCGCTGGCGGGCATCGCCGCTGCGCTCACAGGTCTGCCCATTTGCGCAGCAGGTTGTGGTAGGTGCCCGACAGCCGCACCAGCGCCGGATGCCCTTGCGGATGCAGTTCGCGGAGTTGCATCAGGGCGCGGTCCATCTCGTAGAGCAGACGCCGGTTGTCGTCGTCGCGCACCATGCTCTGCACCCAGAAGAACGACGCCAGCCGCGCGCCGCGCGTCACCGGACGCACCTCGTGCAGGCTGGTCGCCGGGTACAGCAGCAGATGGCCGGCCGGCAGCTTCAGCTGGTGAACGCCGTAGGTGTCCTCGATGACCAGTTCGCCGCCGTCGTAGCTCTTCGGATCGGCCAGGAACAGGGTCGCCGACAGGTCGGTCCGCACCCGGTACGGCGGCTGGTCGGTCAGCCTCACGGCGGTGTCGATGTGGGCGCCGAAATGACCGCCGCCGGTGTAGCGGTTGAACAGCGGCGGAAACACCTTGAGCGGCAGCGCCGCCGAGGTGAACTGCTGTGACCGGCCGAGCGCCGCCAGCACCTGCGCGCCCAGTTCGGCGGCCACCGGGTGCGTCTCGGTCAGCTGCTCGTTCTGCTTGACTCTCGCCGCCTCGCCGCCGGCCGTGCGGCGGCCGTCTTCCCAGTCCGCCGCCGATAGCCGCTCGCGCATCATCGCAACAGTGCCCGGATCCAGCAGGTTGGCGATGCGGACGATCATGGCGCGCGTCAGGCTCCGTTCAGTACTTGAAGTTCAGCGACAGCAGGAACGAGCGCGGCGTGCCCGGCTGGTAGCGCTGGCCGGAGTTGTTGACGGCCGCGACATAGCGTTCGTCGAGGACGTTGTAGACGTTGGCCTGCACGCCCAGGTTCGGCGTCACGTCGTAGCTGAGGATGGCATCGACGACCACGTAGTCCTCGACCTTCACGATCCCGGTGGTCACCGTGCCGAGATTGTTGTTGACCGTGCGTGCCTGGCTGTCGATGTAGCGCAAGCCGCCGCCGAGGGTCAGCGGGCCGGTCAGCGGACCGATCGCCAGTGGCAGGCGGTAGCTGGTCCAGGTGGTGACGCTGTGCTTCGGCGAAAAGTTGATCGCTGCCCCGCTCTGGGTGCTGGTGCCGTCGGTGGCGATGGTGCCTTCGGTGACTTCGGCGTCCTGGAAGGTGTATCCCGCGGAAACCTGCCAGGCCTCGGTGATGTTGCCGACCAGGCCGAGTTCCACACCTTGAATGCGGCGCTCGCCGTACTGGACGATCTCGTTCCCGAGCTGACGCGCCAGTTCGTTCTTCGACACCGTCCGGAACAACGCGGCGGTGGCCGCCAGCTTGTTGTCCAGCAGGTCCCACTTGGTACCGACTTCGACGCTGTCCGCCTTCGACGGCGACAGCGCCGGCGAATTGATGTTGGTGGTGGTGGCGCTGAGCGCGAAGTTGTCGCCGCTCGGTGGGCGCTTGCTGGTGCCGTACGAGGCGTACACGGAACCGTTCGGCAACGGCTTCCACAAACCGCCGGCCTTGTAGGTCACCAGCGTGCCGCTCTTGGTCAGCCGTGAGCCGAGCAGCGTTCCGACCGGCAAGGTCGGGTTGGCAGCGGCCGTCGACAGCGTCACGGCGTTGGTTTCGGTGCGGTAACGCTCGATGCGGACGCTGCCGCTGAGCTGGAACTCGTCACGCGCACCGAACTTCAGGGTGTCGTTGAAGTACACCGCCCCGGTGGTGGTGCGGCCATCGCTGGATGCGCCGTTCGGCGACAGCGTGACGCCCGGATCGGCAGCGTCCGGGTTGTACAGATTGGCTGGCTGCTGGACCTGCACCGGATCAGTCACGGTCACGGCAAGCGTTGGCGAGACCTGCGATTCCTGGATGAACTCGAAGCCGGAAGCGAAATCGTGGTCGATCGC
>CAYPJK010000183.1:0-6467 GCA_964411025.1 uncultured Nevskia sp. | reverse complement strand
CCAGACCCTGGGCGGAGAACGCTTCGTTCAGCTCGATGACGTCCATCTGGGCCAGCGACAAGCCAGCCATCGCCTGCACCTTCTTCGACGCCGGCGCGGGACCGAAGCCCATGATCCGCGGCGCCAGCCCCACGGTCGCCATCGCCAGCACGCGGGCGCGCGGCTTCAGGCCGTACTTGCTGGCCGCCGCCTCCGAGGCCAGCAATAGCGCGCAGGCGCCGTCGTTGACGCCGCTGGCGTTGCCGGCGGTGACCGTGCCGTCCGGGCGCACGACGCCCTTCAGCTTGGCCAGCATCGCCAAGGTGGTTTCCGGACGCGGATGCTCATCGCTGCCGAACCATGTCGGCTCGCCCTTCTTCGACGGAATCGACACCGGCAGCAGCTCGCTGGCGAAAAAGCCCTGCGCATGCGCAACAGCCCAGCGCTGTTGGCTGCGGATTGCGAAGGCGTCCTGGTCGGCCCGCGCAATGCCGAACTGCTGGGCGACGTTCTCTGCGGTTTCCGGCATCGAATCGATGCCGTACTTCGCCCTCATCAGCGGATTGACGAAGCGCCAGCCGATCGTCGTGTCCTCGATCTTGGCGACGCGCGAAAAGGCACTGTCGGCCTTCCCCATCACGAAAGGCGCACGGGTCATGCTTTCGACGCCGCCGGCGATCATCAGGCCGGCCTCGCCCGCTTTGATCGAGCGCGCGGCCAGGCCGATCGCATCGAGACTGGAGCCGCACAGGCGATTGATCGAGGTACCCGGTACTTCTTGCGGCAGGCCAGCCAGCAGGGCGGCCATGCGGGCGATGTTGCGGTTGTCCTCGCCGGCCTGGTTGGCGCAGCCGTACAGCACGTCATCGACTGCCGCCCAGTCGACGCCGGGATTGCGCTGCATCAACGCGGCAATCGGGAGTGCCGCGAGGTCATCGGTGCGCACCGATGCGAGTGCGCCGCCGTAGCGGCCGAACGGCGTACGGATGGCGTCGCAGATATAGGCGTGGGTCATGTTGGAATCCGGGAATCGGGGGACAACGAAAGAGGATTGATGCCGGCCTTAAGCTGCTGCCGGCTCGCCTTTCGGCCGCCGGTCGACGACGCGCCGGGCCTTGCCGATCGAGCGTTCCAGCGTCTCGGGCGCGCCCAGGTGGACCTTGATCGAGATGCCGACATAGGTCTTGACCAGATGCTGCAGCTCCTTGCTGACCGCACCACGGTCGTCGTCACCGAGATGGCCGGCGTCCGGCACCAGCTCGACATGCACGGCCACTGCATCGAGATTGCCTTCCCGGCTGACCTCGATCAGGTAGTTCGGCGCCAGTTGCGGCAGGCGCAGCAGCAGCTCCTCGATCTGCGTCGGGAACACATTGACGCCGCGGATGATCAACATGTCGTCGGATCTTCCGGTGATCTTGTCCATGCGCCGCATGCTGCGCGAGGTCGGCGGCAGCAGGCGGGTCAGGTCGCGGGTGCGATAGCGGATGATCGGCAGCGCTTCCTTGGTCAAGGACGTGAATACCAGCTCGCCCGGCTCGCCATCGGCCACCGGAACGCCGGTCACCGGATCAACGATCTCGGGATAGAAGTGGTCTTCCCAGATGACGGGTCCGTCCTTGGATTCGATGCACTCGCTGGCGACACCCGGCCCCATCACTTCCGACAGCCCATAGATATCGACGGCGTCGATGTCGGCGCGAGTCTCGATCTCGCGGCGCATCGCGTTGGTCCATGGCTCGGCGCCGAAAATGCCGGCGCGCAGGCTTGAGGCCGCCGGATCCAGGCCCTGGCGCTGGAACTCCTCGATCAGGTTCAGCATGTAGCTCGGCGTCACCATGATCAGGTCTGGCCTGAAGTCGGTGATCAGCTGGACCTGCTTCTCGGTCTGGCCCCCGGACATCGGGATCACCGTGCAGCCGAGCTTCTCGGCACCGTAGTGCGCACCCATGCCGCCGGTGAACAGGCCATAGCCATAGGCGATGTGCATGATGTCTCCGGGGCCGCCGCCTGCGGCACGAATGCTGCGCGCCACGAGCCCGGCCCAGGTGTCGATGTCCTGCCGCGTATAGCCGACCACGGTCGGCTTGCCGGTGGTGCCGCTGGAGGCATGGATGCGCACCACCTGCTCCCGCGGCACGGCGAACAGGCCGAACGGGTAGTGATCGCGCAGCACCGATTTGGTGGTGAACGGAAACTTCGCCAGATCGCCGAGCGTCCGCAGATCGTCCGGGTGGACACCGGCGGCGTCGAAGGCCTGCCGGTAGTGGCCGACGTTCGCGTAGGCGTGATGCAGGGTTGCGCGCAAGCGTTCGAGCTGCAGCGCGGCGATCTCGTCGCGGCTGGCGCGCTCGATCGGATCGAGCGGTACCTGCCTGGGGCTGTGGCGCGGGGTCATGGTCTGGTTTCTCCTCTTGTTGTGGGCGTTGCTGCCCGCATCGGGCGCAACGTTTCTTGTTCCAGCGTGCTGCGGCCGCAAAGGCGATGCATGACCACCCGTGCGCGCCGCTGTGTAGACCGTGCAGCGCCGCTTCAGGCCTGCTTGGTCGCGATCACCGAGCCACCAATCTTCAGCGACTTGCCTCGGAACAGCGCCAGCACTTCGCCGGCCGCGTCGGTAACGATGACGTCGTAGATGCCGCTCTTGCCGCTGCGCGCGCGCTCGACAGCGGTGGCGGTCAGCCGGTCGCCTTCACGGCCCGCGCGCAGGAACTCGATCGAGCAGCCAGCCGCCACTGCGGCTTCGTCGCGGCTATTGCAGGCGAAAGCGAACGCGGAATCGGCGAGCGCGAACAAGGTTCCGCCGTGGCAGGTGCCGTAGCCGTTGAGCATGTCGCGGCGCACGGTCATGGTCATGGTCGCGAAGCCGGGGCCGATGTCGGTGAGCACCGCACCCATCGCCTTCGAGGCCTCGTCGCGGGCATACATGGCGTCGGCGCTGGCACGGGCGACGGCGAGTGCAGCGCTGTCTTCATTGGTGGATTCAGTCATGACGTGGTCCTGGTGGCCTGGGCCTTGCGCTGATCGCGACGGCGTTCGGCTTCGGTCCAGCGTCGGCGTTCGTCATCGCTGTCCAGCACCAGCGGCGGCACCGCCGCCGGCTTCTTGTGATCGTCGAGCGCGACCATCGTGAAATAGCAGCTGTTGGTGTGGCGGCGTTCGCCACTGCGCAGGTTCTCGGCCTCCACGCGAATGCCGACTTTCATCGAGCTGCGCCCGGTGTGGTTGATCGCCGCCTTGAAGGTCACCAGATCGCCGACGTGGATCGGCTCCTTGAAGAACATCTGGTCGACCGACAAGGTCACCACGTAGCGGCGGCTGTAGCGCGCCGCACAGGCGTAGGCCACGCCGTCGAGCAGCGACAGGATGCGGCCGCCATGGACATTGCCGCTGAAGTTCGCGCTGTCGGCGGTCATCAGCACGTTCATCACCAGCTGCTTGGTCGATTCACTCATCTGCGGGTTCCGGTCACGGCTTGGGGGTGGCCAGAACCGCATGCCGCAAACGTGCCGACGCGCGATAGCGCGGCTCGCCGTAGTGCGCGTGCAGATGATCGAGCGCCGCCAGCACCCGATCGAGCCCGATCCGCTGCGCCCATTCCACCGGGCCGATCGGGTAGTTCACGCCGCCGCGCATCGCGATATCCACCGCCTCGAGGCTGCAGACCTGCTGGTGCACGGCATCGAAGGCCTCGTTGGCCAGCATCGCCACCGTGCGCAGCACCGCCAGCCCCGGCGAATCGGCGAGCACCGACACCGCAAGACCGGCCGATTGCAGCATGCCGATCACCGCATCGCGCGCCACGTCGGAGCAGTGCGCCGACACGCCGATCGCCGCCCGTCTGGCCGCGGCCGGGTCCAGCATCAGGTCGATCGTCACCACCGCCGGCAGGCCCAGCGCGGCGGCGATGGCGGTGGCGCTGCGGCCGTCGCTGGCGAACACGGCGGTGTGCTCGTCGAGGGTGGCGATGCGGCCATCGGCAACGCTGCTCAAGGTCTGCAGCGGCTGCGCCGCCGAGGCGTACATGCGCTTCGACAGCGCCGCGCCGACCGGATGGCCGAGGTTCAGCGCGATGCGCCACGGCCGCGGCTGCGGGCCGGCGGTGGCGACTTCGGCCTTCGGCGCGCCGTCGCGATAGTCGTAGAAGCCGCGTCCGCTCTTGCGGCCCAGATGACCGGCCTGCACCAGTTCCAGCTGCACGAACGACGGCGCAAAGCGCGGATCGCCGTAGTAGGCGTCGAACACGCTACGGGTGACCGCATAGTTCACGTCGTGGCCGATCAGGTCCATCAGCTCGCAGGGCCCCATGCGAAAGCCGCCGGCGTCGCGGATCACGGCGTCGAGCGTCGCCGCATCGCAAACCCCTTCCTGCAATAGCCGCAGGCCTTCCGCATAGAACGGCCGGGCGACGCGGTTGACGATGAAACCGGGCGTGGAGCGCGCCCGCACCGGCGTCTTGCCCCAGGCAGCGCTGGTGGCGAACACGGTGTCGGCCACTGCCGCATCGGTGGCCCGGCCGGCGATCACTTCGACCAGCGGCATCAGCGGCGCCGGGTTGAAGAAATGCAGGCCGACCAGCCGCTCCGGCCGCTGCAGCGCCGCGCCGATCGCAGTGATCGAGATCGACGAGGTATTGGTGGCCAGGATCGCGTCATCGGCCAGCCGCGCTTCCAGCTCGGTGAACAGCGCCCGCTTGACCTCGAGGTCTTCGACGATCGCTTCGACCACCAGCTTGGCGTCGCGCAGATCGTCCAACGTGCCGGCCGCACGCAGCGCTGCACAGGCCGCCGCTGCACGCTCGGGCGTCAGGCGACCCTTGGCGGCCAGCTTGTCGATCTGCGCGCGGATGCCGGCGATCGCCGTGTCCGCCGCACCCGGCCGCAAGTCGTGCAGCCAGACCGGATGACCGGCCAGAGCCGCGACCTGCGCGATGCCGGCGCCCATCGCGCCAGCGCCGATCACCGCCACCGCGGCGCTGGCTGGCAGGGCGGTGCAGGCTTCGCTCATGTCGCGCTCCCGGCGCGCAGCAGTTCGTGCAGCTGACGGCGGCGCACGCCCATGTTGCCGCCGTCGAACAGCGGCAGCGCCAGCGCGTCCTGCAGCAGGCCGGCCAGCGGCAGCGACCGGTCGTAGCTGTCGATGCCGACCACCCGCATCAGCTCGGTGATCACCCGCACGGCGGTTTCCGAACCGAAGATCTTCGCGTGCAGCGACAGCTCCAGCGCATCCGGCGCCTGGGCATCGACCGCCGCGCAGGCGCGCCAGCCGAGGCTGCGCGCCGCCTCGATCGCGGTCTTGGCATCGGCCAGCGCATAGCCGACCGCCTGGTGTTCGATGATCGGCAGCGCGCCGCCCCGAGTTTCGCTGCGCGCGAACTGCAGCGCGAAATCCCAGGCTGCGCGCATCACGCCGACCGCCATGATGCCGACCAGCGCCGCCGTGCCGGCGAAGCTGGCATCGACCAGCGCCTTGCCGCCGCCGACGCCTCCGACCACGTGATCGGCCGGCACCCGCACGCCGTCGAGGCGGAAGCGCGGCGTCAGGTGGGCGCGATGGCCGACCGTTTCCGGAATGCTTTCGGTGACGATTCCGGCACCGTCCCGTAGCGCCGCGCGCGGCACCAGCAGCACGCTGAGCCGCTGCTCGGGCGACGCCTCAGGGTCCGTGCAGCAGACAACGCAGAGCAGATCGGCACCCCGGCCATCCCAGCCGGTGGCGCTCGACACCCACTGCTTGCTGCCGTGGATGACCCAGTGCTCGCCATCGCGGACCGCCGTGGTCCGGGTGCCGCCACCGGCGACCGCCGCCGCGTAGTTCGCGCTGCCGCCCGGCTCGCTGTTGGCGAGCGCGGCGAGCGGCGCACCGTCGCGTGCCAGAAAGGGCGTGATGTAGCGCTGCTGCTGCGCTGGCGTGCCGGCGATGAACAGCGGCATCAGGCCGAGCAGGTTGGCGAACAGCGTCAACGAGACATTGACGTCGGCGGCATGGAACTCCTCGGCGACGATGGCCATGTCGACGAGGCCGCTGCCGCCGCCACCGAAGGGCTGTGGAATCAGCCGCTGCAGGAAGCCGGCCCTGATCGCCGCTTCGTAGACCGGCCGGGTGGCGGCGAAGCGCGCTTCCGGGCTCGGCAGCGACAGGCTGCTGGCGGCGACGGTGCTCAGCTGCTCGCGGGCGAAGGCGCGCGCCTGCTCCTTCAGCACCAGCTGCGCGTCGCTGAAACGGAGATCGAAGGCCATGACGATCAGCGGCCGACGAAGCTGGCCTGGCGCTTTTCGAGGAACGCGGCAACGCCTTCCTTGTAGTCGGCGCTGAAACCGCAGGCGCGCATCGCCTGTGCTTCGCGTTCCAGCGCGTCAGCCAGACTCAGTGTCCCGCTGCCGAGGATCAACTCCTTGGTCTTGGCCAGACCGAAGGTCGGCGCCGTCGACAGGTGCACCAGCAGCGCCTCCGGATCGGCCATGTCCTGGATGCAATCTAGTCGGAAG
>CAYPJK010000182.1:0-6483 GCA_964411025.1 uncultured Nevskia sp. | reverse complement strand
TGAGCCAGCGCGCGACGGACACGAACAGGCCGCCTCCGGGCGGCCTGTTCGTTTCTGGCGCCGGCGCGGCCGCGCGGCTAGTCCTCGAGCGTCTTCACGAAGTGGAACGAGGTGATCTGCAGGCCTTCGCGGAAGTAGAACTTGTGCGCCTTCAGGCGCGGCGTGCCGGAATCGAGTGTCAGCTGCGTGCAGCCAAGCGCGCGGGCATGGCGCTCGCACCAGCCCAGCAGGGCCTTGCCGACCCCGGCCGAGCGGTGCCCGGCGTCGCTCACCAGATCATCGATGTACAGCTCGCTGCGCGAGAAGGTCTTTTCCAGCACGCGCCAGATCGCCAGCCCCAGCACCACGCCGTCGTCGACCGCCACCAGCATCCGGCCGCCGCCGGCGAACACCCGCAGCATCTGGTCGCTGTAATTCGGCATCAGCTGCGGCCGCAGCTGACGGTGCACGCCTTCGGCCTGCGCCAGCCAGCGCGCCGCCACGATGCGCCCTTTGCTGTCGGTGACTTCGATGAGCTGCAGCATGGCGCGTCACCTCGTATGGGGGAGGGCAGTCTGCGGCGGTCGGCAGGGGCCGGCAAATGCCGCGCGATCCGTACGCCGGCGAGCGGCGGAACGGGAACTTGCGGCTGCTATCATCGGTCCACTTCGGCAGTTGTGGCTGTGCCGATTTACCTTTTATTTACAAGGAGCTTGTCGATGACTACGCCCAATCCGCTGCGCAGTGTTCCGGTCGCCGGCCGCACCTCCTCGGGCGCCGGCTACGGCGCCTTCGCCACCAACACCGTTTTGCGCAACACCTACCTGCTGCTGTCGGCGACGCTGCTGTTCTCGGCGTTGATGGCGGGCCTGTCGATGGCCATCAACCTGCCGCGCGGCCTGTCGCTGGTCTGCTCGCTGGTATCGATGGGCCTGCTGTGGTTCGTGGTGCCGCGCACGGCGAATTCGGCCAATGGCATCTGGGTGGTGTTCGCGGTCACCGGCCTGCTCGGCCTGGGGCTCGGCCCGGTGCTGAACGGCTACATCGGCCGCTTCGCCAACGGTTCGCAGATCGTCATGACCGCCTTCGGCCTGACCGGCACGATCTTCGTCGGCCTGTCGGCGTTCGCAGTGAAGTCCGGCCGTGACTTCAGCTTCATGCGCGGCATGATCACCGGCGGCATCCTGATCGCCTTCGTGCTGTCGATCGGCTCGCTGGTCGCGTCGCTGCTCGGCTACCACTTCCAGCCGCTGGTGCTGGCGGTGTCGGCAATGTTCGCGCTGCTGATGTGCGGCGTGATCCTGATGGAAACCTCGGACGTCGTGAACGGCTACCAGACCAACTACGTGCTGGCCACCGTCGGCCTGTACCTGGCGATCTACAACCTGTTCGTCAGCCTGCTGCAGCTGCTGGGCTTCGCGTCCGGCGACGACTGAGCGCACGGCGGCCGCCGCTGCTGCATCATCAAGAACCCCGCAGCGTGCTGCGGGGTTCTTTCTTTTCCGCCATCGAACAACCGCCATGAATTTCACCGTGCTCGGCCAGACGGCCGGCCTGCTGGTGCTGTCCAACCTGTTCATGACCTGGGCCTGGTACGGGCATCTGAAGACGCTGCACGACAAGCCGTTGTGGATCGCGATCCTGGCCAGCTGGGGCATCGCCCTGTTCGAGTACATGCTGATGGTGCCGGCCAACCGCACCGGATTCGGCAAGCTGAGCCTCGCCCAGCTGAAGATCCTGCAGGAGGTCATCACGCTGCTGGTGTTCGTGCCGTTCGCGCTGCTGGTGATGAAGCAGCCGCTGAAGCTCGACTTCCTGTGGGCGGCGCTGTGCATGTGCGGGGCGGTGTACTTCATCTTCCGGTAAGGCCGTGTGCCGGCGATGCCGGCCTACAATGCCGCGACTCCGCTCCCCAGGCCGCCTCCCGTGTTGAAGGAATATCCGCAGTACGACGCCACCGGTCTGGCCGCCCTGATCGCCTGCCGCGAAGTCAGCGCTGCCGAGGTGCTCGACGCCGCGCTCACCCGGCTCGAGGCGGTCAATCCGAAGATCAATGCCTTTTGCACGCCGATGATCGACGCCGCCCGGACCCGTGCCGCCGGGCCGCTGGACGGACCGTTCGCCGGGGTGCCATTCCTGCTCAAGGACATTGCCCAGCATGTGAAGGGCGTGCCGACCAGCGCTGGCAGCCGGGTGCTGAAGGAGTGGTGCCCGGACGTGAGCTCGGAAATCGTGCTGCGCTTCGAGCGCGCCGGGCTGGTCAGCTTCGGGAAGACCACGCTGCCGGAGCTGGCGCTGAAGGGCTGCACCGAAAGCCGGCTCTGGGGGCCGACGCGCAATCCCTGGAATCTCGAGCGGACCCCGGGCGGCTCGTCCGGCGGCGCCGCCGCAGCAGTGGCGGCCGGCATCGTGCCGGCGGCAAGCGCCGCCGACGGCGGCGGCTCGATCCGCATCCCGGCGTCCTGCTGTGGTCTGTTCGGCTTGCGCCCCGGCCGGGGCCGGGTGCCGCCGGGGCCGACTCATGACGAATTCTGGGAGGGCGCGTCGAGCGAGCATGTGCTGACCCGCACGGTGCGCGATTCGGCCGGGCTGCTCGATGCCATCCACGGCCCGGATGCCGGCAGCCCGTTCCGGCTCGCGGCCCCGGAACGGCCGTACATCGAGGAAGTCGGGCGCGATCCGGGGCGGCTGCGGATCGGTTTCTCGACCGCCTCTCCGATCAATCAGCCTGTCGATCCCGACTACATCCGCGCGGTGCATGACACCGCGAAGCTGCTTGAAAGCTTGGGCCACCAGGTCGAAGAAGCGCGGCCGGCGATCGACGGGATGGCGCTGGCGCGCTGCTACCTGACCATGTACTACGGCCAGACTGCGGCGGCCGTCGACCATGCCTGCGCGCTGACCGGTGCCAGCGAAGCCGATTTCGAGCTGGAAACCCGGGCGCTGGCGCTGTTCGGCCGCAGCCTGACCGCCGGGGAGTACGTTGCCCGCCGCCAGGAATGGAACGGTTTCATGCGGGCGCTGAGCGCATTCCACCAGCGCTACGACCTGTACCTGCTGCCGTCGGCGGCGCAGCCGCCGGCCGCGATCGGCAGCCAGGAACTGCCGCTGGCGGAACAGCTGGCGATGCGCGCGGTACTCCGGCTCGGTCTCGGGCGGCAGGTGCTGAACAGCGGCGTGATCGACCGGATCGCTGCCAAGAGCCTGGGCCGCGTGCCATTCACGCAGTTGTCGAACCTGACGTTCACGCCGAGCATGTCGGTGCCGCTGCATCTGGATCGCGACGGCCTGCCGATCGGCATGCAGTTCGTCGCCGCGAGCGGTGGGGAAGGGCTGCTGATCCGGCTGGCCTCGCAGCTGGAAATGGCTGCGCCGTGGGCGGCGCGCCGGGCACCGCTCTAGCCCCCGGCGACTACTTCCAGTCGAATGCGGTCGCGTTGCGCGCCCGTGGCTTGCCTTCGCCCTCGACCAGTTCGAAGGCGATCAGCACCTCGCGGGTCTTCAGGTCGCGGAAGCGTTCGGCGCTGACCTTGCGGCCGTCCTCGGTGTAGTCGTTGGCGTAGAGGATCACATCGGTGCGCAGGTCCGACACCGCCAGCCCCTCGCGCACCGTCAGGTAGGCGAAGCCGCGTTCGTCGACGTAGTGCATCACGCCGATGCGGACCTCGCTCGGCGGCAGCAGGTCCGGAATCAGGAAGCCGTAGTGGTGGTAGTCGGCCTCGCGCTTCAGGTCGCCGCTGACATTGCCGAAGCTCAGCACGTCGACGCGCTTGCCCTTGTCCTGCAGCGCCCGCACCAGGCGCAGGAAATCGCCGTCGCCGGTGCCCAGCAGCACGTAATCGAGGTTTTCGGCCTGCAGCAGCGCGTCGACCGCCAGGTCGAGGTCGGCATTGGCCTTCACCACGTCGACGCCGTCGTCGTTGCGATAGCGCCGGGCCTCCTTCAGCACCAGGTGGAAGCCATTCCTGCGCACCGCGTTGCGGTGGTTTTCCTTGGCCTGCCGGTAGCTGTCGTCTTCGTCTTCACGCTGGACGTCGATCGACAGATAGGCGTTGGCGCGCAGCACGATGGCGCCCTGCGCCTCGACCAGCCGCCGCACCGTTTCATAGCGGAAGCCGCGCCCACCGGTCCTCGACAGGTTTTCGACGTCGAGAAAAATGCCGGCTTTCAGCACTACGCGGACTTCGCCCGCTTCGCCGGCGTGGTCGCCGGCTTGGCGGCCGGTGCCGGACGCGGACGGCGCACTGGCTTCTTCAGCGCATCGATGCGCAGCAGCAGGTTCGGGTCCGGGCAGCGGGCCAGCCAGGTGGCCTTTTCCGACTGCCGGCAGACGCCGGGATAGTCACCTTCGCGGCCATCCAGCTCGCGGATGATCTGGAAATGCAGGTGCGGCGCCCAGCCGACGTTCTCGTGCGGCTGGCCGAGCCAGCCGATCGGCTCGCCGATCGCCACGGTCTTGCCGCGCTTGGTCAGCTGCAGCGACTGCCGCGACAGATGTCCATACAGCGTGTGGAAACGCACGCCCTGGATCTCGTGTTCCAGGATGATGGTCGGGCCGTAGTCGCCGAATTCCTTGTTGTCGCGCGTGGAATGGACCACCCCGGGCAGCACGGCGTGGATCACGGTGCCGGCCGACAGCCACAGATCGACGCCGAGATGCACGGTGCGCGGCTCTTCCGAGCCGGTGCCGTAGAGATCGCTCATCCGGTACATCGCGCGTTCTTCGCCGTAGCCGCCGGCCGCGTAATCGGCATTGGCGGCGCGCAGCCGGCGCAGGATCCAGCGGTGGAAAGCGCTGGCATCGGCCGGATCGGTGCCTTCCAGCGCATCCGGCCCCGGGCCGAGCGCAAGCGGCAGGCAGCGTTTCGCGTTCAGCGCGTACGACACCGGGCTCGCGGCCGGCGTCATCGCCAGTAACTTGCTGAAGTTGTCGCGTCCCATCGTCGTCAAACCCTGTCCTGTACGCGAGGGCGGCGTTTCGCCAGCAGCGGAACGACGCCCGGGAGTCACCTTGCCACCGCTGCTGTCGACTGCGCCGGTGAGCGCGGTCGTCGAGCGGCGGGAAAACCGCCATTGTGCCGTGTGACGCGTCACAAGTCGCCCCTTTGTCAGGTCTGAACCCGGTTTCGGGGATCGAAATCGGGGAAAAGTACCCGCATCTGCTCGTAAAGCTGCTTCTGGCTGTCGTTCTCCGCCGCCGGCGTCTGAATCTGCACGGTGACGAACTGGTCGCCGGCCGGGCTGCCCGGCAGGCCGCGTCCCTTCAGGCGCAGCCTGCGACCAGACAGCGTGCCGGGCGGGAGGTTCAGTTCGACGGTACCGCCAAGGGTCGGCACCGGTACCGGGCCGCCCAGCCCTGCTTCCCAGGGGCTGACATTCAGCGTCATGTGCAGATCACGGCCTTCCGGCTTGAACAGCGGATGGGCCGAAAAACTGAGCTCCAGCAGCACATCGCCGCCGCGCGGCGCCTGGCCCGCGAGGCGGATGGTCTGGCCAGCGGTCACGCCCTTTGGGATGCGTACGTTGAGCGTGCGGTTGCCGATCGACACGCTGCGCGTCGCGCCGGTGTAGGAATCCTCCAGCGCGATCGCCAGCCGTGCCTGCTGGTCGCGGGCGACGCCGCCGCCGAAATCGTCGTAGCCGCCACCCGCACCGCCGAAGCCGGCCCCGGCCGCGCCGTTGCCGAACAGGCTGGAGAAGAAATCGGAAAAACCGCCGGCATCGCCGCCGAAGCCGCCGGCGCCGGGCCGGGCGCCGCTCCAGCCGGGCGGCGGCGTGAAGCGCTGGCCGTTCTGCCAGTTCGCGCCAAGCTGGTCATAGGCCGCGCGCTTCTTCGGATCGCTGAGCACTTCGTTGGCCTCGTTGGCGGCCTTGAAGCGCTCCTCGGCATCCTTCGCCTTGTTCTTGTCGGGATGGAATTCGCGCGCCAGCTTGCGGTAGGCGCGCTTGATCTCCGCCTCGCTGGCCGTGCGCGGCACACCCAGAATCTTGTAGTAGTCCTTGTATTCCATCGGGTACCGGAAAACGGCAGCGGGGCGTCACGGCGCCGGTTGGCCGCGACGCCCCGCAATGTACGGCAACAGTTGTGGATCGGTCGGCTTCAGTGGGCCACGGAGATGCGTCGTGGCTGGGCGGTCGGCCGCTTGGGAATCACCACCTCCAGCACGCCGTTCGCGCCGCGGGCGCTGACCGCCTCGGAATCGACGGTATCCGGCAGGCTGAAGCGGCGGAAGAAGCGGCCGTGGGCGCGTTCGACGCGGCGGCGCTCGACGGCGGTGCCGGTGTCGGCGTCCTTCTCGCGGCTGCCGCTCAGGCTCAGGATGCCTTTCTCCAGCGTCACCTCGATGCTGGCCGGATCGACACCCGGCACATCGGCGTGCAGCACGAAGCGGTCGGCGTATTCGGCGATGTCGACGGCCGGCGCCCAGTCGGCCGTGGCGCTCGACGACGCGTCGTTGGCGGCCCCGCTGTCGCCATTCACATAGCGGTTGAATTCGTTGAGGA
>CAYPJK010000181.1:0-6517 GCA_964411025.1 uncultured Nevskia sp. | reverse complement strand
GGGATCCAGCTGCTCAGCATGTTGAGGAAGGTGGTCTTGCCCGAGCCGGTGCCGCCCACCACGATCAGGTTCGCGCGGTTCTCGACGCGATGTTTGAGGTAGGCGATTTCCTGCTCGGTGATGCTGCCGCTGCGCACCAGATCTTCGGCGGTCAGCGGAATCTTGCGGAACTTGCGGATCGACAGGCAGGGCCCATCGAGCGCGATCGGCGGGATGATCGCGTTGATGCGCGAGCCGTCCGGCAGGCGGGCGTCGACCATCGGCGTCGATTCGTCGACGCGCCGTCCGAGCGGCGCGAGGATGCGCTGGATCACGCGGATGACGTGGTTGTCGTCGTTGAAACGCACCGGCGCCGACTACAGCCGGCCGGCGCGCTCGATGAAGACGTTGTTCGGGCCGTTGACGACGATGTCGTTGACGGTGTCGTCGTCGACCAGACTCTGGATCGGCCCGAAGCCCAGCAGTTCGTTGCGGGCGTCCTCGATCAGCGCTTCCGACTCGCGCTGGTTGACCGGCAGGCGCTGTTCCAGCACGTAGCGGCGCACCTGCTCGGCGACGAAGCGTTCGACCTTCTCCGCCGACCAGGTGTAGATGTCGAGCTTGCGGTCCTCGATCTGCGCGATCAGGTGCCGGTGGACGCTGCTCTTCAGCGTCTGGTACTGGTCCGACAGGCGAAACCGTTCGACCGGGTCAGCGGCGGCCATCGTTGGTTACCGGAGCAGGCGGTCGAGGAAGCCCTGCTGCTGGGCCACCGGCTTCATGTCGCCCGACAGCAGCGTGGTCGCGAGATCGCGCACGTCGCCGCAGTACGGGTCTTTCTTGACCAGCGTGAACAGCGGTTCGCCGGAGTTCATCGACAGCAACCGGTTGAAGCTTTCGGTGTGCAGCGCCGTCAGCAGCGGCAGCTCGAACAGCTCGGCAAGGTTGCGCGGCTCAAGACCCAGCCGGCGGCGGTAGTTGTCAACCACCAGCGAGGCCCGCTCCAGCGAGCAGTCCTGGGCCCGCAGCGCGCGCAGCAGATATTTGTTGTGCCGCGATTTCAGGATCGACTGGTCGGACAGCAGCAGCGTGCGGTCCGCCATGTCGACCAGGCCGGCCACCGCCGCGATCGGCGCGTGACCATCGATGGCGACCACCGTGTACGCGAACAGGCCGCGCAACACCTGCATCAGCTTCAGCAGCTGCTCGGGTTCGAAGCTGCCGCGACCGAGCAGGTCTTCCGGCAGGCTCAGCACGTAAAGGCCGCTGCCGTGCTTCGGGAACGCGGTGTCGATCAGCGTCTGGTCGCAGCGATGCGCGTCGTTGACTGCATCGAGCACGTTGTAGGTCGGGTTCAGGTTAAGGAAGATCGCCGCCGCGCCTGACGGCGTCGCGAGATCAACCAGCAGCACCTTGTCCGCCGGCCCCTGCTTCTCGGCGATCGCCAGCGCCAGATGCTCGGCGAAGAAGGCGATCGACTCGTGCGGATGGCCGGACACGGTCAGGAAGATCTGGCCGCTGCGCGCCGGCGCCACGGCGGCGGTCGACGCGGCGCTGCGCTTCAGCAGGCGGTTGATCTGGCTGCCCAGCGTCGCGTCATCGCGACCGCGGACCAGGAAATCGCGCGCGCCGGCGCGCATCGCCGCCAGCAGGCATTCCGCGTTCTCGCCGTTGCCGAGCCCGACCACCGGAATCTGCCAGTGCCGCTCGTGGAACTGCTCGACGAACGAGGCCCGCAGCATCGCGTTGGCCGAGGTGAACTCGCAGAACACCATGTCGTAGCGGGACTGCGCCGCAACGGCCTGCAGCAGCTGCGAGGGTTCGGTGCCGCGAATCAGGACGGCGTCCAGATTCGCGTCATCGGCGGATTCCAACCAGTGCTCGAAGCCAGGATCATCGGCAACGACCAGCACTTTCGTTTTCATGAAGACACCATCGGCGTGCGGGGCTCGTCGGATGTCCGGGCTTACTTGCTGTAACCGGTGGCCGCGTCCTGACCGAAATCACCGGTCTCCAGGAACATCGTCTCGGCAAAGTTCGGACGGTAGTTGTCGAGGCTGGCGCCCGGCAGCGCCGGCGTCTGCGTGCCCCGGGCCATCGGGCGCACCAGATGCGGCGTGATGATCATGATCAGTTCCTTCTCGGTCCGGTTGATGCTCGTGGTCCGGAAGAACGCGCCCAGCACCGGGATGTCACCCAGCCACGGCACCTTGTCGACGTTGTTGGTCAGGTTGCTGCTGACCAGCCCCGACAGCACGAAGGTTTCGCCATCGCCCAGTTCGACCGTGGTGTCAGTGCGCCGGATGATGATGCCCGGCACCGTGGTGCCCTGGATGGTCACCGCGTTGGTGAAGTCGAGATCGCTGACTTCCGGCGCCACCTTCACCGCGATGCGGCTGTTGGAAAGCACGGTCGGCGTCAGGTTCAGGCGCACACCGAACTCGCGGAACTGCACGGTGATCGCGCCGCCACCGGTCGCGCTGCCCTGCGGCACCGGATACGGGAATTCGCCGCCGGCGAGGAAGCTGGCGGTCTGGCCGCTGAGCGCGGTCAGGCTCGGTTCGGCCAAGGTCCGCGCCAGGCCCTTGCGCTCCAGCACGCTGAGGATGCCGGTGTAGCCGTTGTTGCCGAACACGATGTTGAAGGCGTCGCCGATCGGCAGGAAGCCGGTCGCGCTCAGGAAACCGTCGCCGATGGCGTTGCCCAGCGACGTCGCCGACCGCGAGATGGTGCCCGGGTTGCCGATGCCGCCGACCGTGTTGTTGCCGAGCTTGAACAGGTTGATGCCGTACTGCTGAAGGGTCGTGCGGTTGACTTCGACGATCTTGACCTGGCTCATCACCTGCGTTTCGCCGCCGGCGAAGCTGCGATCGGCTGGCGCCGGCGCGTCCTTGTCGCGCGGGCTGGTCGACAGTGTGGCCTTGCGGTGCGCCAGCAGGCTCGGCGTGGTGCCGTCGAGCGCACCGCCCGGCTGGATGTTCATCCCGGACAGTTCAGGGTCCGGCGCCACTGCCGTGGCCACCGCGATCCGGTATTCGGTTGCACCGCCGCCTCGGGTCCAGACCAGCAGGCTGGTGACGCCGCCGGACTTGCCGTTGATCAGCACCTCGCGGCCGTTGACGACGTTGACGTCGGCGATCTTCGGCTGGCCGACCGCCACCCGCGAGACCGGCCCCTTGGCGCGGATCAGCTTGTGGGTGCCGGGTTCGACGGTGATCGTCTCCACCGCCCCGTCAGCGCTCGCCTGCGGCGCATGGCCGAGGACCGAGGTGGCGATCAGCGCGATGCCGAGTACGCGGGAAAGCTGTCGACCGATCGAGAAGCGCATGCCGGATTCCTTGCTGCCTGAAGGCGACGACCGGGCGATGTCCCGACCGCGATGAAAGAGGGAATGAATGAGGGTTCGCCGGCCGTTCATGGCGACACCGACTTGAGGTCAGAACCGCGGATGATCTCGATGGTCGGCGGGCTTGCCGGCGCCAGACGCACCGGCGGCTTCTTCTTTTCCTTGGCCACCATCTTGGTCAGCTCGGTGGCGGTGATGATCTGCTCGGCTGCCAACGCGGCCGCAGCGGCTTCGGCTTCAGCCTTGGCCTTGTCGGCCGCCGTCAGCGGCTTGGCCGGCGCCGCCGGTTCGGCCGACACCGCCGAGATCGCCGGCGCATCGCCAGCCGGGGCGGCCGCAGCCGGATCGGTGGCGGCGACCTCGGCCGGCGCGCCATGCAGCGCCAGACGCAGTTCGCCGTAGGAGGCGCCGAGCAGCACGCGGGTGACCTGCAGTTCCGGAATCGCCAGCACCGCCGTGCGCTCGCGGCGCTGCTGCTGAGGATTCTTGTTGCGGTCCTTGGAATCCTCGAGGCCCTTCGGCGGGTCGACCAGATGATCCTCGTACGCCAGTACCTTGATGTCGCGGATCAGCACGCGGGCCTGGGTGGGAATGTCCTTCTTTTCTTCTTCCTTCGCCGATTCCTCGCCGGTCGGCGTATCGGTGACGGACCTGATGTAGACCAGCACGTCGACGGTGTCGCCTGGGCGAACGAAGCCGCCGACGCCGACCACGTCGTCCACCTTCAGCGACAGCGCCCGGTGGCCTTCCGGCACGCCGCGCGCGATCAGGTTGGTGTCCTTGAAGAAGCGCGGCACCACGGGCGCACCGGCATCGATGTCGATCATCGGCGTGCGGCCGATGGCGTCGTTGACGTTGGCGAAGTATTCGGTCGGCGCGATGGTCATCGGCGCGACGACGACATCGCTGTCCTTGATCGGCACGTTGGCCGCCAGCGGACGCGTGGCCACCACCACCATGATCTGCGGCGCAGCCGGCGCGGCGGCTTCGGTCTGGGCCTGCTGCTGGGCGCGCGCTGCACTTTCGGCGAACCCGCGACTCATTCGCCAGCCGACGATCACGAGCACGATCGCGATCAGTCCGAGCACGATCGCGATCACACGAATCGCGTTGCTGTTGTTCATGCTGCGCAGCTCCCTTCTTGGTGTATGCCGCTGTTTTCGCGGCAGCTTAAACGATCTATGTCCGCTGTTTCAGTTTGATGCCGACGGCTTCCCGAGCCCTACGAAAGCCGCCCAGCGGCAGTGGCCGTGAGGACCGGCGGCAACGGCGGAACCGCGCCCACCAGCGGGATCGGGATGGTCGGGAACAGGGTCGGCGTGGTCAGGCTGTAAGTGATCACGGCCACCAGCGTGTCACCGGCCGAACCGTCCTCCTGCAGCGTGTAGGACACCGTCAGCGCAGGCGGCACCGTGGCCCCCGCCGCCGTGAAATTCCGGGCGATCGCGAGATTGCCCTGCGCCTGCGCGGCAGCCAGGTAAGCACCGGAATTGTTGCCGGGCGCCACCGCGATCGCGGCGCGCACCGCTTCCTGCGCCAGGAAGTTGATGCGCTGCTGCAGGAAGTAGATGTAGCCGTAGCAGATGCCGCCGTAGACGATGGCGAACACGATCGGGAAGATCAGGGCGAACTCGATGGCCGAGGCACCGGCAAGCCGGCGCGGCAGTCGACGGACAAGGCGATCAGAAGCCATGGGCGAAATTTCCGGACAGGATCAGAAGCAGCAGGAAACCAGATGACAGCGCGATCGCCGCCGGCATGCGGCCCGGCCGGCGCCGCTGCAGGCGGGCGACGACCGCCAGTGAAACGGCCATCAGACCAAGCAAAAGCGCGGCCACCAGCGTGATCGCAAGAATACCCCGGGGGCCGCAGAGCAGGCCGAGAACAGCCATGTACTTGACGTCCCCGGCGCCGAACTGGCGCAGCGCATAACCCGGCAGGCCGAGCAGCAGCCCGATACCGAAGCCGATCCATGCATCGGCGTTGCCGATGCCCAGAAGGCCGACGCCCTGGATCAGCTGCATCAGCGCTGCGGGCACCAGCACCAGCAGCAGCAACGAATTGGGCACCCGCAACTGCCGGAAATCGGTTCCGGCAATCACGAGTGCCCAGAGGGACAGCAGTCCGGAGGTCAGTGCGATCGGCACCTGCCGGACAGGCCGGTCAGATTAGCCGCCAGCCGCCGCGGTCGACAGGGCGCCGGAGATGTTGGTGAACAGCGACTGCAGGCTCTGGCCCGAAGTGATCAGCACGCCAACGATGACGACGGCGATCAGGCCGACGATCAGGCCGTATTCGACGGCGCTCGCGCCTTCTTCACGAGTCAGGAAATTCTGGATTTTCTTCAGCATGGGAGCACTCCGGTTGACGCGTTTGTGGGGGCGGTACGGGCGGGTACTGCCCGTGACGAAACCTTATGACAGGGGTTAAGGGCCGTCAAAGCAGCTGATTCCGGCAACTTCTACCGCTCATCGGTTATGGTGCCGGCCGGTTCCGTACACCTTCCCTTTCCCGTGGCGATCTACGCAATCGGCGATGTCCAGGGCTGTTGCGACGCCCTCCAGCGGCTGCTCGACCATCTGCGCTTCGACCCGGCTTCCGACCAGCTCTGGCTGGCGGGCGACCTGGTCAATCGCGGCCCGCAGTCGGCGGCCACGCTGCGGCTGGTCCGGGCGCTCGGCGATCGTGCCGTCACCGTCCTTGGCAATCACGACCTGCACCTGCTGGCGGTGGCGGCCGGCGGAAAGCGCGGCCGGCGCGACACGCTGGAGGACGTGCTCGATGCACCCGACCGCGACGAGCTGCTGCACTGGCTGCGCCAGCAGCCGCTGATGCACGCAAGCCGCGACGGCCGCTGGCAGATGCTGCACGCCGGCCTGCCGCCGCAATGGACGATTGCCGAAGCCGCCGCCCATGCGCGCGAAGTCGAGGCCCGGCTGCGCGGCCCGGATGCAAGCCCGCTGCTGCGCCACATGTATGGCGACCAGCCGGACTGCTGGAACCCGGAACTGACTGGCTGGCCAAGGCTGCGGTTCATCGTCAACGCCTTCACGCGGCTGCGTTATTGCACGCCGGACGGCCGCTTCGCCGCCGAGCCGAAGGGCGCGCCGGGCAGCCAGCCGGACGGTCTGCTGCCTTGGTTCGCGGTGCCCGGGCGGCGCAGCGCCGGCAGCCGCATCGTGTTCGGCCACT
>CAYPJK010000180.1:0-6523 GCA_964411025.1 uncultured Nevskia sp. | reverse complement strand
CGGCATCCGGTGCGGCGCGTCCGGCGGCCAACTGCCAGGCACCCGGATCGGCCACCGCCTGCGCGGCGCGTGCCACGAACGCCGGCAAGGCCTCCGGACCGGGCCAGTCCAGCGCCAGCGCGTGGTCGTGGACCACGTCGAGGACGATGCCGGACCAGCGCCGGGCACCGTTCGGGAAGCGGGCGCGGGCAGCCACAGTGCTCGGATGAGCGTCGGTGGCGACGTCGACCTGCCGGTGGTAGCGGATCGAGGCCTCCAGTGCAGCCGGCAGCCGGCCGTCGAGCCGTCCGCGGACGACATCGCCGAGCACGGCACCGACCAGCGGCAGGCCGGCGCGGTCGGTCAGCCAGAGGTGGGCGAGGAAATTCACGGCTGCCGACTGCCGCCGCGCGGCCGGCTTCAGGCCGGCTTGATCTGGCGCATCAGGCATTCCTGCGCCGCGCTGGCCACCAGTCGGCCGTTGCGGTCGTAGATCAGCCCACGGCTCAAGCCCCTGACCGACTGCGCGGTCGGCGTGTCCATCGAATAGAACAGCCAGTCATCGACGCGCACGTCGCGGTGGAACCACAGCGCGTGGTCGATCGAGGCGACGATCATGTCCTGCGAAAACCAGCTGCGCGCATGCGGCAGCAGGGCGGTGGCGGCCAGGTTGAAATCGGACGCGTAGGCCAGCACGCAACGGTGCAGCAGCGGATCGTCCGGCAACTGGCCGGCAGCACGGAACCAGATGCCCTGCTGCGGCGCCCGGACATCGGGATCGAACGGATTCGGTGGATCGATCCAGGCGAACTCGAAGGCCTGCTCGCGGGTGAACAGGTACTGGATGCGCTCCGGCAGCGCCGGGTTGCGCGCCAGTTCTGCCGCCAGCCAGGCGAGGCGCTGCTGGCGCTGGTTGCCCAGCTGTTCGGGGGTCGGCACCGGCGGCATCGGCAGCTGGTGCTCGAAGCCGGACTCCGGCCGCTGGAACGAGGCGATCAGGCTCAGGATCGGCTGGCCGTGCTGGATCGCCTGCACCCGGCGGGTGGTGAAGCTGCGGCCGTCACGAACCCGATCGACTTCGTAGACGATCGGCGCTTCCATGTCGCCCGGCCGCAGGAAATACGCATGCAGCGAATGTGGCGGCTGCTCGTTGACGGTGCGGGTGGCCGCCACCAGCGCCTGGCTGATCACCTGTCCGCCGTAGACGCTCCTGCCGCCCAGATCACGTGACTGGCCGCGGAACAGGTTGACCTCCAGCGTCTCGAGGTCCAGCAGGGTGCAGAGGTCACTCAGGCAGCGGTTCATGGGCATGGGGTGGCAGCGGTCGCAAGGCCGCAGCTTACGGGCGTTGCCCCGACCCGGCCTGCATTGACAGCTCCGGTGCCACTCACTACGGTCCACGCCACTACAAGCGACAGCCATGCGCGCACGGGGCGCTGCGGCATGTCGCGAATGATCCGGCCACCACTCGCATGACCGCGCCAGCGCGGGAACATCGGCGTTACGCCGCGTTCCTCAATTACAGCCACCGCAACGATGCCGAAGCCCAGTGGCTGCATCGGGCGCTGGAGCGTTACCGGGTGCCGAAGCGGCTGGTCGGCCAGCAGGGCGCCTATGGTCCCATCGGCCGGCGCATCGGCAAGGTGTTTCGCGATCGCGAGGAGCTGTCGAGCGGCAGTGACCTGGCCGCCACCGTGCAGGCGGCCCTGGCCGATTCCGATTGCCTGATCGCCATCTGCTCGCCGGAAGCGGCGCGCTCCCGCTGGGTCAACGAGGAAATCCTCTTGTGGAAGCGGCTCGGGCGCGGCGACCGGCTGCTGTGCCTGATCATCGCTGGCGAGCCCGGGGCCAGCGACATGCCGGGCCGCGAGCACGAGGAATGCTTCGCACCGGCCCTGCGCCGCCGGCTCGGGCCTGACGGCGAGCTCGGCAGCGAGTCGGCGGAGCCGATCGCCGCCGACCTGCGCCCCGGCAAGGATGGCAAGTCCGACGCGCTCTTGAAGCTGATCGCCGGCCTGCTCGGCATCGGCCTCGATGACCTGAAGCGCCGCGAGCAGCAGCGCCGGGTGCGGCTGATCACTGGCGCGGCGATCGCGGCGGCGCTGCTGGCCGTGATCATGGGCCTGCTTGCGGTGCGCGCGACGATTGCCAGCGACGCCGCCCAGCGGCGCCAGAAGCAGGCCGAGGCGCTGGTCGAGTTCATGCTCGGCGACCTCGGCGACAAGCTCAACGAGGTGTCGCGGCTCGACATCATGGAAACCGTCAACGATCAGGCGATGCAGTACTTCCAGTCGCTGCCGCCGGATGACGTGACCGACGAGGCGCTGGCGCAGCGCTCGCGAACGCTGAACAAGATCGGCCGGGTGCGCTGGAACCAGGGCAGCCTGGCGGCAGCGATCGAATCCTTCGAGGCCTCGCTGCGGCTGACCGGAGCACTGGTCGCGCGCCACCCTGACGATGTCGAACGCTTGTCCGAGCACGCCGAAACCCTGAGCTGGCTCGGCAGCGTGCACTGGAATTCCGATGACAACGCGGCCGCGCTGCGCCGCTTCCAGGACAGCATGCGGGCGCTGCAGCACGCCACCGCGCTGGCCCCGAACGACACCGGCGTGCGGCTGCGGCTGTCGTGGCTGATCGGCAACGTCGGCCACGTCCACGAGCGGCTCGGCGACCTGGCCGCAGCGGAAACGGCCTACGAGCAGGCGCTGGACCTCTGCCAGCAGCTGGTCGCGGCGGAGCCGGACAACCGTCGCTGGCAGGCCGAACTGGGCGATGCGCTCGACAACCTGGGCAAGCTCGCGTTCCTGCGCGGCGATCTGGTCGAAGCACTGGCGGCCTATGGCCGCAACGATGCGCTGAAGCGCGAGGCCGCCGCCGCCGACTCCGCCGATTACCTGGCGCGCAGCAACCGGGCGATCAGCCTGCAGATCCTGGGCCGCACGCTGATGCAGGCCGGCGCGGCGACTCCGGCGCTGGCGCGGCTGCAGCGCGCCGTGCAGCTGTTCGACCAGGTTCGCCAGCACGATCCGTCCAGCCTGTCGAACGTCGCTTCGCAGGCGGCCGGGCTGTTCGACTGGGCCGTGGCGCTGCGCATGCATGGCAGCCCTGCGGAGGCGCTGGCGCGGCTCGACCAGGCGCGCGAGATGGTCGGGACGATGTCGGAAGCCGAGCGCAACGAAGTGTTCGGCCTCGAACCGTGGCATGCGCTGGAACTCGAACGCGCGCGCCTGCTGGAAGCGGTGGGGCGTCGCGACGAGGCCGCCAGCCAGCTGGCAGCGCTGGCGCCGGTGGCTGCCGAGGCGAGTGCCCGGCCGAATCTGGATATCGACTCGCTGCGGCTGGCGGCCGGCAGCGTCCTGGTCGCGGCCGAATTCGCCCATCGCCGAGGCCAGCCTGACGAAGCCCGCCGGCAGGCCGAGCAGGCGTTGCAGATGCTGGATCGTCACGGGGCTGACAGCCGCACGCCGACGCTGCAGGTCCTGCGGGTCCGGGCGCTGCTGCAGCTGGAGCGGCGCGGCGACGCGCAGCCGATCGTCGATGCGCTGCGCGCCGGCGGCTTCGGCCAGCCGGATTTCGTCGCGATCGTGCGCGCTGCTGGGCTGATCTATCCCATTGACGCGTCCTTGTTGAAGCGGATCACGGTGGACCTGCCGGCGCTGGATTAGGCTGGGTCTCGCAGTCGCTGCCGATGGCAGCGGCGATGACAGCTCGAATCAATCCAGGGGAATCCACGTGGCCATCATCAACATCACCGTCACCAAGCCGTCAGGCAATCTGGTCGTCAGCCCGCTGTCGGCCGACTCCACCATCGGTACCCAGCTGGTCTGGACGCTCGATGCCGCGGTGACCGGCAGCTTCGAAACCGGCCAGCCGTTTGCGTGGCATCCCGACTGCGTGCCGCCGGCCGGCACCTGCTCGGCGCCGGTGCTGTCGAACGCCAACCGCACGCTGTCGATGGATTTCCTGACCGACACCGACATGAACCTGGCGTACAAGCTGTTCGCACGCCTGAGCAACGGCAAGATCGTCACCACCACCTACGGGCCGATCGGCAGCGAGCCGGTCAGCGCCGTCAATCCGAAGCTGCCGCCGTCGTCGCCGAAGATCAAGAACCGCTGACGGCAAGGCCGGCGGCGTGGCCTGAGGCCCAGGCCCACTGGAAGTTGTAGCCGCCGAGCCAGCCGGTGACATCGACGACTTCGCCGATGAAATGCAGCCCCGGCTGGTGTCGGGACGCCATCGTCTTCGAATCCAGACCGTCGGTATCGACGCCGCCCAAGGTCACTTCGGCGGTGCGGTAGCCCTCGGTGCCGCTGGCGGTGACCGGCCAGCGTTCGAGCTGCGCGGCAATCGCTTTCAGTTCGGCCGGCCGGTACTGGCGCAGCGGCCGGTTCGACAACGCACGTTCGCAGAGCCGCTGCGCATACCGTTTCGGCAGCACCTCGGCCAGCGCGGTCTGCAGCATCGTCGCCGGGCGCTCGGCCTGCTGGACCGCCAGCCAGTCGGCGGCATCGAGATCGGGCAGCAGGTTCAGGCGCAGGGGCTCGCCCGGCTGCCAGTACGAGGAAATCTGCAGGATCGCCGGGCCGCTCAAGCCCCGATGGGTGATCAGCAGCGCGCCCCGGAAGCGCATCGAGTCGCTTTCGGCTTCCACCGGCAGCGCCACGCCGGCGAGACCGGCGTGATCGTCCAGCGGCTTGCCGGACAGGGTCAGCGGCACCAGCCCCGCACGGGTCGGCAGCACGGCATGGCCGAACTGCCGGGCCAGCTGGTAGCCGAAGCCGGTGGCGCCCATCGACGGTATCGACAGCCCGCCGGTCGCCACCACCAGCGAGGCGGCCGTGTACAGGCCTTGCGTGGTCGCCACCTCGTAGCGGCCATGGCGATGGCTGACGGCGGTGACCGTGCAATCGGTCTGGATCACCACGCTGGCGTCGCGGCATTCATCGACCAGCATCCGCACGATCAGCTTCGACGACTCGTCGCAGAACAGCTGGCCGAGTTCCTTCTCGTGGTAGCGGATACCGTGCTTGTCGACCAGCGCAACGAAATCAGCCGGCTTGAAGCGGGCCAGCGCCGACTTGCAGAAGTGCGGGTTGGCCGACAGGTAGTTCGCGTGCGTGGTGCCGGTATTGGTGAAATTGCAGCGGCCGCCGCCGGACATCAGGATCTTCTTGCCGACCTTGTTGGCGTGCTCGATCACCCGCACCCGAAGGCCGCGCTGGCCGGCGGTCAATGCGCAGAACAGGCCGGCGGCGCCGGCGCCGAGAATCAGGACGTCATCGGTGTTCGGGGCCGCACGGCTCACCAGACGGTGCGCTCGGGCAGCAGCCCCTTCAGCTCGTCCGGTGTCAGATCACGCCAGGCGCCAACCTTCAGGTTGCCAAGCCGCACGTTGATGATCCGCACCCGCTGCAGCCGCACGACCTTGTAGTCGAAGGCGGCGCACATCCGGCGGATCTGCCGGTTCAGGCCCTGGGTCAGGATGATCTTGAAGCTGAATTCGCCAAGCGCCTCGATCCGGCACGGCTTGGTGCGTTCTTCGAGTTCGGTCAGGTAGACACCCTTGGCCATCGCCGCGATGAAGCTCGGCGTCACCGCACGGTTCACGGTGACCCGGTATTCCTTCTCGTGGTTGTTCTCGGAGCGGAGAATCTCGTTGACGATGTCGCCGTTGTTGGTCAGCAGGATCAGGCCGTCGGAATCCTTGTCGAGCCGGCCGATCGGGAAGATCCGTTCGCGGTGACGGACGAAATCGACGATGTTGCCGGCGACATGGCGCTCGGTCGTGCAGGTGATGCCCACCGGCTTGTTCAGCGCGATGTAGACATGCGCGGAGGCGGCGCCGATCGGCTTGCCGTCGACGCAGACGGTGTCGCCGTCGTTGACCTGGGTGCCGAGTGTTGCCGCCGCACCATTGACCGTGACCCGGCCCGCCTCGATCCAGCCATCCGCACCCCGGCGCGAGGTGACGCCGGTCTCGGCGATGTACTTGTTGAGGCGCAAGCGGGTGTCAGCCGAAGTAGTGCAGCGCCGCCGCTGCACCGAACGAGAACGCGCTCCGGACCACGCGAGCGGCGCGGTCGCGCGGCAGCATCTTCAGATCCACTTCTTCCTCGGAAAGCCCGGCGCGCTGCCAGGTTTCCTCGCGTTCCTTGCGGGTCACAAAGCGGTCGATCGCACCCGACACCAGCCAGCAGAACACGAAGTAGATCGCGCTGAGCGGGCCGAACAGCACCAGACTGAGCAGCAGCATGCCCCAGGAGCTCAGCGGCTTGAGCCAGCGGTCCATCGGCTGGTCAGCCCTTGACGACGGTGGCGTACAGATCGTGGGTGTCGGCGTCGGTGACCGCCGCCATCACCCGCTGGCCGGCCTTGAGTTTGGCGCCGCCTTTCAGGATCACCCGGCCGTCGATTTCCGGCGCGTCCGCGTACGAACGACCGATGACGCCATCCGGGCCGACCTCGTCGACCAGTACTTCGAGCGTCTTGCCGATCTTCCTGGCCAGCTTGGCTTCGCTGATCGCGGCCTGCCGGCTCATGA
>CAYPJK010000179.1:0-6526 GCA_964411025.1 uncultured Nevskia sp. | reverse complement strand
CGCTGGCCCCCGTCGAACAGCGGCTGCATCAGATCCGGCAGCGGCGGCCCATCGGCGCTACCGACGCGCGCCGCGAACACGTGGCTGAACGTCCGCCCGCGCAGGCTCGGGGCATCGGCGGCCAGCCACTGTTCGGCCCGGCTGTTGAGATCCTCGATGTTGCCGCGCTCGTCGAGTATCAGCAGGCCTTCGTCGACACTGTCGGTCAGCAGTTGCAGCTTTTCGCCGAGCCGCATCAGGGCGTCCTGGGTACGCAGCCGTTCGCTGTTCTCGGCATTCAGCTGGGCGGTGGCAATGTTGACGCGGTCGCGCATCTCGGCCAGCCGTTCGCTGCGCTCGTTGTGCCAGTGGGCGATCTGGCGCAGTTCGCCGGCGCCGGATTCGTCGAGCGTCGGCGTGCGGCCGTCGAGCGTGGTGTCGGCCAGTGCCGAGGCCATTGTCCGCAGGGGCCGGATCACCAGCCCTTGCAGCAACGCGAAGCTCAGCAGCAGCACCAGCGCCGAGCCGCCGAGCGAGACCGCCAGCACCTGTTCGTTGACGCGGCGGGCGCGTTCGCTGCCTTCGCGTGCCGGCGACGCGCTGACCAGCAGCCACCGGCTGCCCGGAATGGCGGCGACCACGGCGTGGCCGGTTTCGCCGAAGACCGGGTCGACCGCCAGCCGCAGCGGCACGGCAGCCGGCTCGATGCGGCCGTCGGCCGCGTTCCAGACGCCGGCCAGCAGATCCTCGGCCGCGTCGCGGTCCAGTTCGCGGGTGTTGTCCTTCAGCGACGACACCAGGCGGGCGTCATAGCGGGCCGAGCGCAGTGCGGCCGCACGGAACGCCGCATCCCGCTGGCGCAGCTGTTCGGCCACCTCGGCGAAGGCGGGCAGGCGTTCGGCCAGCTCGGCCAGCGTCGGCGCAGGTTTGTCGTCCTGCAGTCCCAGCGCACGCCGGGCCGGCGCCGACACCGCGAGCAGCCCGCCGCGCCGATCGGCGACCACGGCATAGCTGCGATCGTCGCTGCCGGCACCGAGCAGTTGCCGGCCGAGCTGGGCGACGTCCAGGCTCACGGTCGCCACGCCCTCGAAGCCGCGCCCGCCCGTGATGGCGACGGCGCAGCTGACGACGGTGCGGCCGAGCAGCGGATCGCGGTACGGCGCCGACCAGTAGCAGCCGTGCATGGTCGCCGGCGCCAGCCGCACCGGCGTGTACCAGGGCTCGCGCCACCAGGCGGGTATCGCGCTCCGGCTCTCGTCGCCGAGCAGGCGCACCCGGCCGTCGGGCAGCAGCGACCAGTGGCGGTCGTCGTGGCGGCTGCCCGGTGCCGTCGACACTGGTTCTGGCCACAGGCCATAGCCGGCAACCGGCAGGCCGGCGAGCAGGCTGTCGCCGAGTTGCGTCAGCGTGGCGGCATCGCTGCGAGGACCGATCCGGGCCAGCGTCTGGGCGAACTGCTCCACTGCGCGCAGCAGCTGCCGGGTTTCGGCCTGAAGGCGCTGGTTGATCGCCAGCTCATGGCGCAGGCTGGCGTCGTCGACACTGCCGACGATCAGCTGCTCGGCCGCGTAGAACGCCGCGGCCGCCAGCACCGCCAGCAGTCCGGCGAACAGACAGGCGAGCCGGAACTGCAGGCTCTGGTGCCAGCGTAGGCCGGCGTCGTCGGGGCGCGGCCGGGAACGCGTCGAACTCATTCGGGCAGCGCGGAAAGACCGGTGGGCATGCCGAAACGATGACATGGAAGCCCCCATGGAACCAGCGGCGTGCGGCTCATGGGCGGCCTGTGCGCCGCGGCTCGTCGACCAGCAGCGCGCAGCCGCCGTCCGGCCGCACTGCTGCCACGATCGGCAGGCCGTAGAGCCCGCTAAGTCGTTCCGGCTCCAGCACCGTTGCGGGGTGGCCCGAGGCGATCAGATGGCCTTGCGCGAGCAGGCTGACCTGGTCGGCATGGCGTAGCGCCAGATTCGGGTCCTGCAGGATCGCCAGTACGCCGACGCCGCGATCGGCCAGTTGCCGCAGGCGCGTCAGCACCTGGTGCTGGAAGGCGAAGTCGAGGCTGGCGGTGGGTTCGTCGAGCAGCAGGTAGCGCGCCGCCGGGTCACCGGCGTCGGCGTGGATCTGGGCCAGCGCCCGGGCCAGCTGCACGCGCGCCCTTTCGCCGCCGGACAGCGCCAGATAGCGGCGGCCAGACAGCGGGCCGGCGCCGGCGTCGTCGAGTGCGGCTCGAATGACGGCCTGCTCGGCCGGCGACCGCTCCCGCCGCTGCCATGGCAGTCGGCCCAGCGCCACCACTTCGTCGACCGAGAACGGAAAGCGCAGTTCGTCGCGCTGCATCATCACCGCGCGGCGGCGTGCCAGATCGGCCGGAGGCCAATCGGGCAGGGGGCGGTCGTCGAGCGTCACCCGGCCGGTGTGCGGGGCGCGGTCACCGGCCAGCAGGCCGAGCAGGGTCGACTTGCCGGCGCCGTTCGGGCCGAGCAGGACGTGCAGCGTGCCGGGCTCCAGTCGCAGGTTGACGTCGGTGAGCAGTCGACGCCCGTCTGCGACCAGCGAGACGCCTGTGGCGGCCAAGGTCATGGCAGGCCGATCCGGCTGCGCATCCGCAGCAGCAGCACCAGGAAGAACGGAGCGCCGAGCGCGGAGGTCAGCGCACCGACCGGCCATTCCGCCGGTGAAGCCGCCGTGCGGGCGACGGTGTCGGCCAGTGTCAGCAGCAGCGCGCCGAGCAGGGCCGACGCCGGTAGCAGCAGACGGTGACCAGGGCCGGCGATCAGCCGGATCGCGTGCGGGACCACCAGGCCGACGAAGCCGATGACGCCGGCCAGCGACACCGCAGCGCCGGTCGCCAGCACCACGGCGACCAGCAGCCGACGCTTCAGACGCTCGACATCAAGCCCGAGGTGCGCGGCTTCGGCGTCGCCAAGCAGCAGCGCGTCAAGGCCTCGCGCCTCGCGCGGCAGCCACAGCGCGACGGCCAGCAGCACCGGCGCGGCGATGGCGATCTCGTTCCAGCCGGCACGGCCGAGGTTGCCGTACATCCACAACGTGAAGCCGCGCAGGCCGGCGTCGTCAGCACGCGCCGACAGCAGGCCCACCAGCGCGGCGACGAAGGCGTTGATCGCGGTGCCGGCCAGCAGCAGCGTGGTCATGTCGGTCTGGCCGTCGCGGCGGGCCAGACGCAGCACGATCGTGGCTGCCGCCAGGCCGCCGGCGAAGGCCGCAACCGGCAGGACCAGTTGGGCTGGCAGCGCCAGACGGCTGGCGTAGCCGGTCAGCGCGGTGTGGACCATCGCCGCTGCCAGCGCCGCGCCTGCGGAAACGCCGATCAGCCCCGGCTCGGCCAGCGGATTGCGGAACAGCGCCTGGGCGACGGCCCCGGTCTGGGCCAGCACGGCGCCGATCAGCACCGCCAGCACGACGCGCGGCAGGCGCAGTTGCAGCAGCGCCGTGGGGGCTGCGCCATCGCTGCCGAGCGCAGACCAGTCGATCTCGATGGTGCCGGCGTTCAGCGCGACGGCCACCGTCGCCAGCAGCAGCGCCAGCAGGCCGGGGATCAGCAGGGGGCGGGCGAAGCCGGGGAGCATGGACGGCGGGCAGAGGGCACGAGAGCCGGCGCGGCAGGCGGCGGCCGGGTTATTTTGGCAGCTTGATCGCGGCTGATCACGATGCTTTCCAGACACCCTGCGAGCCGGGCCGTCGACGGTCGGCCGCTGATATACTCGTCGCCTGCGTCGCCGGTCGTGGGCGGCAGGAATCCGGCGCGAGTACCGGGCGAGAGTGGCGGAATTGGTAGACGCACTGGATTTAGGTTCCAGCGCCGCAAGGCGTGCGAGTTCGAGTCTCGCCTTTCGCACACCCGCAAGCCGCGTCACTGACGCTCATCCCGACGGCTGGTTGCCGCCGTGAACCCGCAGATCGCGCACAACAGACCGCCGGGAGACCCCACCCGGGCAAGGCGGCCACCCATCATCATCACAATTTCGAAGAGTCTTTAACGATGGAAGTTCAAGTCGAATCCGCTGGCGGCCTGCTGCGCCGGCTGCATGTCACGATCCCGGCCGATCGTTTCGAGCACGAAATCGGTGAGCGCCTGAAGCGTCTTGCCAGCCGCGTGCGGGTTCCGGGCTTCCGTCCGGGCAAGGCGCCGCTGAAGGTGATCCAGCAGCAGTACGGTGCCGACGCGCGCAACGACGCGGTCAGCGAACTGGTGCGCACCACCTGGCCGCAGGCGCTTGACCAGGCCAAGATCCAGCCGGCCAGCCAGCCGAATTTCCAGGTCACCACCGAAGCGGTCGGCCAGCCGCTGGTCTACGTCGCCAGCTTCGACGTCTACCCGGAGATCACGCTGGGTGATCTGTCGAGCCTCAAGCTGGTGCGTCCGCAGGTCGAGGTGACCGATGCCGATGTCGAGCGTCTGATCGACAACCTGCGCAAGTCGCGTCGCACGCTGGCGGTGGTCGAACGGCCGGCTCAGCAGGGCGACGTCGTGACGCTTGACTTCGAAGGCAAGCTGGACGGCGAAGCGTTCCAGGGCGGCAAGAGCGACAACGCATCGGTCGAGATCGGCGAGCGCCGCTTCCTGCCGGACCTCGAAGACGGCCTGATCGGCCACGCCGCCGGCGAAACCTTCGATGTCGAGGTGAATTTCCCGGCCGACTACCGCAACGAAACGCTGGCCGGCAAGAAGACCGTGTTCACCGTCAATCTCAAGGAAGTGCGTGAAGCGCGCCTGCCGGAGATCGACGAAGCCTTTCTGACTGCCCACGGCATCGAGGAAGGCGGTGAAGCGGGCCTGCGTGCCAAGTGCCGCGAAGCGTTGGAAACCGAGCGCAACAAGGCGGTCAACAACCGCCTGAAGCGCGAAGTGATGGAGCAGCTGTTCGACCTGCACCCGATCGACGTGCCGGCGGGCCTGGTCGCCGAGGAAGTCGAGCGCATGCGCGCCGAGACCGCCAACCGGATCGGCGCCAACAACCCGGCCCAGAAGCTGAAGCCGGAACAGCTGCGCGCGATGTTGCCGGCGGAAATGTTCGAGCCGTCGGCCAAGCGCCGCGTGGCGCTGGGCCTGCTGATCGGCGAGATCATCAACGCCCGCAACGTGCAGTTCGATCCGGCCCGCGTCGAAGCGGCGCTGTCGGCGATCGCCGCCGATTTCGAGGACCCGTCCGAAGTGGTGAAGATGTACCAGCAGCGCCAGGACCTGATGCAGGGCCTGCGCAGCGTGGTGATCGAGGAACAGGTCGTCGAACTGCTGGTCGCCGGTGCCCAGGTGACCGAGGAAGCGATGTCGCTCGAAGACTTGTTGAAATCGCAGAATCAGGCCCAACCTGCCTGAGAGCGCCGGCGAGGAGCCGGCGGCACGCGCCGGCTGCCGATGGCCGGCGCGTCCCGACACCACCGATAATCACTGGAAATTCGAATGACTGACCTCCGCAACCGCTCGCAGCTGGTCCCGATGGTGGTCGAGCAGACCGCCCGCGGTGAACGCGCGTTCGACATCTATTCGCGCCTGCTGAAAGAGCGCGTGATCTTCCTCGTCGGCCCGATCGACGACCACATGGCGAACCTGGTGGTCGCCCAGCTGCTGTTCCTGGAATCGGAGAATCCCGACAAGGACATCCACCTGTACATCAACTCGCCGGGTGGCGTGATCACCTCGGGCCTGTCGATCTACGACACGATGAAGTTCATCAAGCCGGACGTGTCGACGATGTGCATCGGCCAGGCGGCCAGCATGGGCGCCTTCCTGCTGTCGGCTGGTACCAAGGGCAAGCGCTATGCGCTGCCGAACTCGCGGGTGATGATCCACCAGCCGTCCGGTGGTGCTCAGGGCCAGGCGACCGACATCGAGATCCAGGCGCGGGAAATCCTGTACCTGCGTGAAAAGCTGAACCGCCTGATGGCTGATCATTGCAGCCAGCCGATCGAGAAGGTGGCCAGCGATGTCGAGCGCGACTACTTCATGAACTCCGAGCAGGCCAAGGCTTACGGCCTGATCGACCAGATCATCGACAAGCGCGCGGCGGCACCGGCGGCCTGACGCAATCCCGTGCCGCAGGTCCTGCGCCGGATTTCCGACGCCGGGCAGGATCTGCGACACAGCACGGGAATTGCAGTCATTCCGTTGTCACCTGACATGATGCTATAAGGATTCAGAACCTTGATTGAGGTCGGAAATGCCTGACAACGTACGCAGCGGCACGCAAGGTGGCCGTGTGCTGTATTGCTCGTTCTGCGGCAAGAGCGAGCATGAAGTCCGCAAGCTGATCGCGGGCCCGTCGGTGTACATCTGCGACGAATGCGTCGATTTGTGCAACGACATCATCCGCGAAGAAGTGCACGCCAAGCCGCAGGTCAAGGGCTTGCCGAAGCCACAGGAAATCCGCGCGGTGCTCGACGAGTACGTCATTGGCCAGGACCAGGCCAAGAAGGTGCTGTCGGTAGCCGTGTACAACCACTACAAGCGTCTGAGCCAGAAGGGCTCGACGGATGGCGTGGAACTGTCTAAGTCGAACATCCTGCTGATCGGCCCGACGGGCTCCGGCAA
>CAYPJK010000178.1:0-6529 GCA_964411025.1 uncultured Nevskia sp. | reverse complement strand
CGCCGGTCGGCGCTTCCCAGTCGAGCATTTCGCCGGCGCAGAACACGCCGGGCAGCGCGGTGAGCATCAGCTGGCCGTCAAGTGCTTCGAAGCGGACGCCGCCGGCGGTGGAGATGGCGTCGTCGATCGGCCGGGGGGCGAGCAGGCGGAGGTCAAGGCACTTGATCGCGGCGGCCAGGCACGCCGGATCATAGAACACGTCGGCCGTCGCGCATTCCCGCAACAGCGCGGACTTGACGCCGTCGATGCCGCAGCGGTGCAGGTGCTTGGCCATCGACTGCTTGCCGCGCGGCGCCGCCAGCTTGGCGGCCAGCCGGTCCAGCGGCGTGCCGGGCAGCAGATCCAGCTGCAGCTGCGCGTGGCCATCGCGACGGATCGCGTCTCGCAGTTCGGCGGACAGCGCATAGATCAGGCTGCCTTCGACGCCGACCGCCGTGACGATGAACTCGCCCTGCTGGAACCGGCCGTCGCCGCCCTGTGCGGGTGCCAGCCGGGCGGCCACCGGCTTGACCGGCTGGCCGGCGCCCCGTTCGCGGAGGATGGCGCTCCAGCCGGCCTCGAAGCCGCAGTTGGACGGCTGCAGCGGGGCGATATCGATGCCGCGCCCGGCCAGCAGCGTGGTCCAGCGGCCATCGGAACCGAGCCGCCGCCAGCTGCCGCCGCCCAGCGCCAGCACGGTGGCGTCCGGCGTCACGGTCAGCGCGCCGCCCGGGCCATCGAACTGCAATGCGCCATCGGCGTTCCAGCCGGTCCAGCGATGGCGCAGGTGGAAGCGGACCCCGCGCTCGCGCAGCAGGCGCAGCCAGCCGCGCAGCAGCGGCGCGGCCTTCAGGTCGGACGGAAAGACGCGCTGCGAGGTGCCGACGAAAGTGTCGATGCCGAGGCCTTTCGCCCAGTCGCGCAGCGCGGCCGCGCCGAAGGCTTCCAGCATCGGCCGCAGGGTCTCGGCGCGGCTGCCGTAGCGGGAGACGAATGGCGCGAATGCTTCGGCATGGGTCAGGTTCAGGCCGCCGAGGCCGGCGATCAGGAACTTGCGGCCGCAGTTCGGCATGGCGTCATAGACATCCACGGCACAGCCGGCGGCCACCAGCGTTTCCGCCGCCATCAGCCCAGCCGGGCCGCCGCCGATGACGGCGACCCGGCGCGCATCGCGTCGGCTCATCTCTGGCTCCGGCGCAGCACGACGCTGATCGCGCCATTGGTTTCCAGCATGGCCACTCGGACCTCGTCGATGCGGATGCAGCCGGCCTTGCGCAGCGCGGCGTTCAGGTCGCGCCGTGACAGGTCGGCAGCCGCCAGCGTGTCCGGGCGCAGCCGGCCATTGCGGATCAGGATCTGCGGCCTTCCAACCAGCAGGTGCTCGCAGCGCTTGCTGGCGGTGGTTGCGTAGTCAAACAGGTAGTTGATGGCGATCAGCGTGGTGGCCGAGATCAGGCCGCCGATCAAGGAGTTGTCGCCGGCGTTCATCGAGTTCTGCACGGCGTTCGACAGCACCAGCAGCAGCACCAGATCGAACGGCGACAGCTGTGCGACCTGCCGCCGGCCGGTGACGCGCAGCAGCGCCAGCAGGAACAGGTAGACGGCGATCGAGCGCAGCACCAGTTCCCACCACGGCACGGTCAGTTGCCACATCGTCACGATTCCTCCTGCGGCTCGGCCGCCTTGATGGGGCCGAACCGCAGGCCGTGCGGCCGCGCCAGTGCAGGCCTGCTCTTACAGCCGGTCGAGATGCCGATCGGCCGGCGCCGGCGGGTTGTACTGGTAGACCCAGGTTTCACTGAGCGGCTGGCCGACCGACTTCAGGAACAGCCGCAGGTCGATCGGATCGGTCGAGTCATCCGGCGGGCGGATGTCGAAGATCGCGCGGTAGCCCTTGATCGCGTGCAGCGGCCGCGCCGACGTCAGTTCGATGGTGCCGCGCGAGGCGCTGACGATGGCCTCGACCTTGGTGTTGCTGCCGAGCAGCGCCAGATCGCCGCCGGCGAAGTCGACCGCGAAACGCCACGAGAAGTACTGGCGCTTCTGGCCGACCACGCCGCCAAGGCCCGTACGGGTGGCCTGCACGGTGGCCAGGCGCGGAGCCACCGGCGGCTTGCGGCCCCAGTGCAGGCGGTAGGCGTAGAGCAGTTCCTCGCCCGGCATCGGCTTCTTTTCCGGGTTCCAGAACGCGACCATGTTGTCGAAGGTCTCGTCGGCGGTCGGAATCTCCACCAGCTGCACGGAGCCCTTGCCCCAGTCGCCCTTCGGCTCGACCCACAGGCTCGGCCGCAGGTCGTAGAACGCGCCGTCGTCCTGGTAATGGTCGAAGTTCTGGTCGCGCTGCATCAGGCCGAAGCCACGCGGATTGTTGTCGAGGAAGCTGTTGAAACGCAGGCCGGTCGGGTTGACCAGCGGCCGCCAGATCCATTCGCCGGCGCCGGTCCACATCTGCAGGCCGTCGGAATCATGGATTTCCGGGCGGTAGTCGTAGGCCAGGCGACGGTCGTTCTCGCCGGTCTGGTACATGCTGGTGCCCGGCGCGATGCCCAGACGCTCGATCTTGCGCCGTGGGTACAGCGCGGCGTCGATCTCCATCACATGGCTCTGGCCCGGCGCGATCTCGAACCGGTAGGCGCCGGCCACGCTCGGCGAATCCATCAGCGCGTAGATCACCAGCCGGTTGGAGCCCGGAGCCGGGCGTTCCAGCCAGTAGGCGGTGAAGCGCGGGAATTCCTCCGGCGTCGGCGCGCCGGTGTCGATTGCCAGACCGCGCGCCGACATGCCGTACTGCCAGTCACCGCCCACCGCGCGGAAATAGCTGGCGCCGAGCCAGGCGCCGACATCGCGCTCCAGATCGGTGTGGAACAGCACGCGAAAACCCGCGAAGCCGAGGTCGTTCGGCAGTTGGGCGGCCTTGACGCCGGACTTGCCGAAGTCGAACAAGGTCGAGTCGTAGGCGATTTCCTGCGACTGGCCGTTGACGATCTCGAACATCCGCACCGGGTCCTTGAAGAACAGGCCCATGTGGAAAAAGCGCACCTGGAAGCTGAGATCGTCCTTCGCCCACAGGCTGCGGTCGGCCTTGAAGCGGATGTTCTGGTAGCGGTCGAAATCCAGCCCCTGCAGGGTTTTCGGCAGATCGCGCGGGGCCGCCAGGTAGGCCACCGACGCCATCTGCCGGGCCTGGCCCTTGAGCCACGAATAGTCGAAGGGCTGCGGCTTGCCGAGCAGCTTGAGCTTCGGCGCGGTGGCCGCATCGGCGCTGGCGGACACGCCGGTGACCAGCGCGCCGGCGCCGGCCGACAGCGATTTCAGGAGTTCACGTCTTTGCATGAGTCGTTCGGAGCGGAAAAGGCCGAGCCGTGTCGGCGTCGCCCATAATATCCGCATGAAACTCATCATCACCGGGCTCTACGCCGGTCAGGTGCAGGCGATGCCGGGTGACGGCCGGCCGACCGCGATCTTCAAGACACCGGTCAACGGCCGGATGGCGATCGGCCGCGAAGGCTTGGCCGGCGATGCCCAGGCCGACCGCCGCGTCCACGGCGGGCCGGACAAGGCGCTGCATCATTTCCCGGCCGAAACCCATGCCCGGCTGGCGGCGCGCTTTCCGGACGCAGCGGCCACCCTTGGACCCGGCGCGCTCGGCGAGAATTTCTCGACCCTCGGCGCCGACGAGACCACGGTCTGCATCGGCGATGTCTTCGCAGTCGGCACGGCCCGGGTGCAGCTCTGCCAGCCGCGCCAGCCGTGCTGGAAGATCGAGGCCCGCCACGGCGTCGAAGGCATGACGCGGGCGATCGCGGATGACGGCATCGCCGGCTGGTACTACCGGGTCATCGAGACCGGCGCGGTCGCGCTCGGTGACGCCATCGAATTGATTGAGCGCGCACCTGCCGCACCGACACTCGCCGCCTTCTGGGAACTGGTGCACCAGCATCGGCCGGATCTGGCCGCGCTGCAGCGGCTGCGCGACACCCCGGGGCTGGCGGTCAACTGGCAGCAGAAGCTCGATCAGCGGATCGCGTGGCTGCGGGCTCACTGAGCGTGTCCGGCGCGCGTCCGATTCCGCTGCCGGAGTATCCGGCGCTGGCCGCGCTGCCCGCGCTGCGGCAGGCGCTGGACGTGCCGGGCGGTCGTGCGGTGCTGGCTGCCCCGCCGGGTTCCGGCAAGACCACGGTGATTCCGCTGGCGCTGCTCGAAGCCCCCTGGCTCGCCGGCAAGAAGATCGTGATGCTGGAGCCGCGGCGGGTCGCGGCCCGCGCCTCGGCGGCACGGATGGCCAGCCTGCTCGGCGAGAAGTCCGGCGAAACAGTCGGCTATCAGGTGCGCTTCGAGCGGAAGATCGGCGCGGCCACCCGCATCGAGGTGATCACCGAGGGCCTGCTGACTCGCCGCCTGCAGGCCGATCCGGAACTTCCGGGTGTCGGACTGGTGATTTTCGACGAGTTCCACGAGCGTAGCCTTGACGCCGATTTGGCGCTGGCGCTGACGCTGGATGCCGCCGCCAACCTGCGTGAGGACCTGCGGGTGCTGGTGATGTCGGCGACGCTCGACAGCGCGCGGGTGGCGAGGCTGCTCGGCGATGCGCCAGTGGTTGAAGCCGGCGGGCGGATGTTTCCGGTCGACGTGCGCTTTGCGCCGCCGCGTCCGGGTACCGCGATCGATCAGGCCGTCGCCGATGCCTGCGCCGGTGCGCTCGCCGAATGTGACGGTGACGTGCTGGCCTTCCTACCGGGCGCCCGCGAGATTCGCGGCGCGCAGCGGCTGCTCGAAGCGCGGCTGCGCGAGGTCGCGATTCATCCGCTGTACGGCGATCTGTCGAGCGCCGAGCAGGACGCCGCGCTGACACCGGCCCGCGACGGCCGCCGGAAGGTGATTCTGGCCACCAACATCGCCCAGACCAGCCTGACCGTCGAAGGCGTGACCACAGTGGTCGATGCCGGGTATGCGCGGGTCGCCCGCTTCGATCTCGGCGCCGGTGCCAACGCGCTGGAACTGCAGCGGATTTCACGAGCGAGCGCGGATCAGCGCGCCGGCCGCGCCGGCCGTCTCGGGCCGGGCACGGCGATCCGCCTGTGGAGCCGCGACCAGCACGGCCAGCTGCCGGCGCACGACACGCCGGACATGCTGGCCGTCGATCTGTCGCGCCTGGCGCTGGAACTGGCGGCCTGGGGCGTGACCGATCCGGCGAGCCTGGCCTTGCTGGATGCGCCGCCGGTCGCGGCCTGGACGCAGGCCCGCGAGCTGCTGATGGCGATCGGGGCGATCGCCGCCGACGGCCGGATCACCGCCCACGGCCGTTCCCTGGCGCGGCTGCCAGCGGCACCGCGCATCGCCCACCTGCTGGTTGTCGCCAAAGACGCCGGGCTGGCGGCCGTTGGTGCCTGGACGGCGGCGGTGCTCGACGAACGCGACAGCGGCCCCGACCTCGCGCTGGCCATTCGCAATGCGGCCGCCGGGCGCGGCGATCCGGGTGCGCTGCGGCGGATGCGCGATTCGGTGCGACAGCTGCTGCGGCTGATCGAGGCCGAGGAGCGCGAGCCGATCGATGTCGATGCTGTCGGCAGGATCGTGGCGCTCGCGTATCCGGAGCGGCTGGCGCAGCGACGCGCCGAGTCGCGCAATCTGCGCGACGTCGGTTACCTGTGCGCCGATGGCGGCGAGGCGAGCGTGCCGGAACGCGATGCGCTGGCAGCCTCGGAATGGCTCGCGATTGCCCATTGGACCGTGGGCGCTCCCCATGGTGGCGCACCGCGACGCATCCGGGCGGCCGCCGCGATCAGCGCCAGCGACGTGCTGCGCGATCATGCGGCGCGGATCGGGAACGCCGTCGAAGTGACCTGGAACGATCAGCAGCAGGGGGTGCTGGCCGAGCGCCAGACGCGGCTCGGCGCGATCGTGCTCGAACGCAAGCCGCTGGCGCAGCCGGAAGGCGAGCGGCAGCGGGCGGCGATGATCGTCGGCCTGCGCAGCCTCGGGCTGTCGGCACTGCCATGGACCGACGCGGCGCGCCAGTTCCAGGCGCGGGTGCTGAGCCTGCGCCGCTGGCGGCCGACCGAGGACTGGCCGGCGCTGGATGACGACGCGCTGTTCGAACAGCTCGACCACTGGCTGGCGCCGCATCTCGGCGGCATCACGCGGCGCGATCATCTGGCGCGGCTCGACCTGGTCAGCCTGCTGAACAATCAGCTCGATTACGCCCAACAGCAGCGGCTGGCGCGGTTGGCACCGACGCACCTCGACGTGCCGAGCGGCTCGCGGATATCGCTTGAATACGCTGCCGACGGCGCTCCGCCGGTGCTGGCGGTCAAGCTGCAGGAACTGTTCGGCGCCACGCGTACGCCAACGGTGGACGACGGCCGGATGGCCGTGGCGCTGCATCTGCTGTCACCGGGCCGGAGACCGATCCAGGTCACCCGCGATCTGGCCGGTTTCTGGGCGCGTACCTACGCCGAGGTGCGCAAGGAGCTGAAGGGCCGTTATCCGCGCCATCCGTGGCCGGATGATCCGCTGGTCGCCGCTCCGACAGCGCGTGCCAAGCCGCGCG
>CAYPJK010000177.1:0-6535 GCA_964411025.1 uncultured Nevskia sp. | reverse complement strand
TTCACGCGGCAGCTCCAGCGAGGGAAGGGGTCAGCGACGGAAGCAGCAAAATTCGTGCTGATGTCGAACGGCCACGCGGCCGGGCGGCCGCCAGTGCCGCCCTCAGCTGCGGAACGCGCTCGGCGACATACCTTTCCAGCGTTTGAAGGCATGCGTGAAGCTGGCCCGCTCGGCGTAGCCCAGCCGTTCGGCGACCTCGTCCATCTTCATCCGGGCGGTCGACAGCAGTTCCTCGGCCAGCGCCTGCCGCACCTCGTCGGCCAGCGCCCGATACGACGTGCCTTCTGCGGTCAACAGACGGCGCAGGTGGCGCGAGGTCATCCGCAGTTCGGCGGCGATGGCATCCATGTCCGGCATCTGGCCGGGATTCTTCAGCAGCCGGTCGCGGACCCGGCCGGCCACGCCGGCCCGGCCGCGACGCCGCGCCAGCAGCGCCCGGCACTGCTCCTCGCAGGATTGCCGCATCAGCTCGTTGGCCTGCGGCAGCGGTTCGGCGAACAGCTGCAGGTCGAATTCCAGATGGCTGCGCGGGCTGTCGAAGGCTGGCAGGCAGCCGAACATTGCCTGCAGCTGCGGACCCAGGCCGGCGTTTTCCGGGAAGCGCAGCTGCACGCTGCAGGGCAGCACCGGTGCCGCCAGCAGTTCGCGGTTCAGGGTCATGATCGCCGCCATGTCGCGCAGCACCACGAACTGCGACAGCTTCGGCGGCGCGTTGCGCTCGTCGATCACCAGGCAGGCGGTGTTGGCCCCGTGATCGAGCCAGACCCGGTTGACGCTGTAAGTCAGGTCCAGATAGCGCAGGCCGACGTTCACGGCGCTGCCGAGCGTGGCGCTGGACGCCATCGCGAAGCCCCAGATGCCCATTGTCGTCAGGTGGTAGCGGGCGCCGGCCTTCAGCGCCAGTTCGATGTCGCTGACGCCGCGCGCGCCAAGCGCCTCGATCAGGTTGGCAATCACGCGGAATTCCTGAACGGCGTCGATCTCGGCATTCGGGTCGTCGAGCAGCGCCGGGGCGATTGCCGTGCCGCGCAGGCAGACGGCACGGTCGAGCGCATATTCGTCAGCAAGGCCGCAGAGCAGCCGGGTGCTGGCAATGCCGCGGCGGACGTGGGGATCGGACATCGGCGGAATCAGGCGGGCGATGTCCGAAAATATCACGCAGCGGTCCGCCGCGACCATCCCGTTGCGGTCCGCCTGCCCCTACAGTGCAAACGGTCGATTTCACTTTTTCGGAGTACTCGCATGGTTCAAGTCGCCTCGAAGCCTGTCAGCGTCGCCATCATCGGTACCGGTTTCGGTGGGCTGGGGCAGGCCGTGTACCTGAAAAAGGCCGGCATCGAATCGTTCACGATCTACGAGAAGGGTGACGAGGTGGGCGGCACCTGGCGCGAGAACACCTATCCGGGCGCCGCCTGCGACGTGCCCTCGCACCTGTATTCGTACGCGTTCGAACCGCACTACCCCTGGGCCTACCGCTACGGCAAGCAGGCGGAAATCCTCGGGTACCTGAAGCACGTGGCCGGCAAGTACGGCCTGCGCAAGCACATCCGCTTCGGCAAGCAGCTGACCGATGCCCGGTTCGACGAGCCGCGCGGCGTCTGGCAGCTGCACTTCGCCGATGGCACGACGGCCGAGGCGAACGTGCTGGTGTCCTCCGTCGGCCAGCTGCACCAGCCGCAGATCCCGACGATCAAGGGTGCCGAATCGTTTGCCGGACTGGCCTTTCACTCGGCCCGCTGGCGGCACGATGTCGATTTCAGCGGCAAGCGCGTCGCCGTGATCGGCACCGGTCCGAGCGCGGTGCAGTTCGTGCCGGCGCTGCAACCGATCGTCGGCCACATGGACGTCTACCAGCGCTCCCCGGGCTGGACCGTTCCGAAGGTCGATCGCAAGTTCAACGCCTTCGAGCGCTGGCTGCTCGACACCGTGCCGGCGCTGCATACGCTCGATCGCAAGCGCATCTTCTGGTGGTTCGAGTTCCTGGGCTCCGCGCTGCAGCGGCAGTCGCCGTTCAATGGCATCGCCACCGCGATCTTCCGCAACGCCGCCCGGCTGCTGATGAACATCCAGGTCAAGGACCCCGGCATGCGCAAGAAGCTGACGCCGAACTACGCGATCGGCTGCAAGCGCGTGCTGCTGTCCAACGAATGGCTGCCGGCGCTGACCGCGAAGAATGTCGATCTGGTCACCGATGGCATCCGCGAGATCCTGCCGGAAGGCATCGTCGCCAATGACGGCACGCTGCGAGCGGTCGACACCATCATCTACGGCACCGGTTTCGAAGCCACCGGCTTCCTCGCGCCGATGACCATCACCGGCCGCGGCGGCCTGAGCCTGAACCAGCGCTGGCAGGACGGCGCCGAGGCCTACATGGGCATGACCGTCTCCGGCGTCCCGAACCTGTTCATTCTCTACGGCCCGAACACCAACCTCGGCGCCGGCTCGATCATCTCCATGCTCGAAGCGCAGGCGAAGTACGTGACCCAGGCCGTGCAGACCCTGCAGCAGCAGCGGCTGCGCTGGCTGGACGTCAAGGAAGGGGTGATCTCCGCCTACAACCTGATGCTGCGCCGGCGGAGCAAGGAAGACTCGGTCTACGAGACCGGCTGCCAGAGCTGGTACATCACCGCCGATGGCAAGAACACGGTCAGCTGGGTCGGCTACATGAACGAATACGCGAAGCAGGTGGCGCGGCTGAAGCTCGACGATTTCGAGGCTGCACCGGTGTCGTCGACGATCCAGCGGGTTGCCGAAGCGGCCTGACCGGGCCGCGTGCGCCTTCCGGGCGGTCGGGGGAAATGCGGATCTGACCCCGATTCCTGTTGCCTTTCAGGCGCCGCCGCCCGTAGCCGAACCTGGACTGCCCCCCGTCGCGCGTCGGAATGCGCGCGCGAAGTTCGAGGCGTCGGTATAGCCCAGCTCCAGTGCCACCGTGGTCACCGGCAGCCCCTGCGCGAGCAGGGCTTGCGCCCGTTCGACCATGACTTCCGCCGCCAGCGGGCGAAAGCCGGCGCCTTCGGCCTTGAGATGGCGGTCGAGCGTGCGGGAAGACAGGTTCAGCGTGTGCGCCAGGTCCTCCAGGGAAGGCAGGCCGCCATTCGCCTCGCGCAGCATCATTCGCACCCAGCCGGCGACCTGGCCGCTGGCGATGACCTTGCGGAAAGTTGCTTCGCAGCGGGACTCGGCCTCCTTCAGCGCCCCGGCATCGGCCAGCGACAGCGGTGCTTCGAGCAGCGCGATCGGGAAGCGGATACGCAGGCCGGCCATGCCGCCGACACCGAACCGGCAGCGCGCCAGGCGAAGCACGTCGTAGCGGACCCGGTGCGGCAGGTCGAGTGCAATGTCGAGGTCGTAGCGCGGCATTCGTTCGCCGAGCAATTCGCCGACCACGGTATCGACCGCCGCCGCGATCGCATCGGTGTGGAACACGAGGCAGGCATGGCTCATCGGCAGCACCGGCACCAGGTGCAGCGCGCCGTATTGGGCATCGCGACGCAGCTGCACGCGGAAGGTCGGCGTCAGCATTGAAAAGTAGCGGCTCAGCATCTGGAACGCGTAGCCGATGGTCGGGCTGGCCAGCAGGCCGTAGCCGAGAATCAGGTGCGAGGTGAGCCGCAGGCGCAGGCCGAGGTCGAAGCCCCAGTCGTGGCGGCCGGTCTGGGTGGCCAGCCGCTGCACCAGCGTGTCGACCTGCGACAGCCGCATCGTTGCGTCCGGCGCCAGCAGCGAGGCAAGGTCGATCTGCAGGCCATCGACCAGCGTGTCGATGCGGACCTGATGCTGGTTCAGCAGTTCCAGCAACCGGCCGAAGTAACGGGCCGGCACTTCGCGATCGGTCTGCTGCATCGGCGTGCCTTCGGATGGGGGCATCGCGGTGCAGCGATGCTCGATTCGGGAGCAATGTCTGAAAATGACTATTCATTGTCAAGAAATGACCGGCCAATGCGGGGCATGCGCCGCAGACTGCGGCCACCACGAACCACGGGGCGCCGACAGGGCGGCCCGAACACGCCCGAGGAGCAGGTCATGGCAAGCATCGCAAACCCCACGCAGGCAACGACGAACTGGCAGGACGGCAAACGTTACTGGTGGCTGATGAGCCCGGCGCTGCCGGTGCTGGTGCTGGCCGGGCTGGCGGCCGTGCCGTTCGCCGACGGTGCGGTGCTGACCACGCTGCTGTGCTGGGTCGGCTTCGGGCTGCTGTATGTCATCGCGCCGGTGCTGGACTTCTTCATTGGCACGGATCCGGTCAACGCGCCGGAATCGGCGGTGGCCGGACTCGAGCAGGACGCCTGGTACCGGAACATCGTGTTCGCCTACGTGCCGGCGCAGTACATCGTCACCGTACTCGGCGTCTGGGTGGTGATGACCCAGGACCTGGCTTGGTACCAGATGCTCGGTGTGCTGCTGTCAACCGGCGTGATCAACGGCGTCGGCATCAACACCGCGCACGAGCTGGGCCACAAGACCAACAGCCTGGAGCGCTGGATGTCCAAGCTGACCCTGGCGCCGGTGGCGTACGGACATTTCTATGTCGAGCACAACAAGGGCCACCACAAGCACGTCGCCACGCCGGTCGATCCTGCCAGCTCGGCGATGGGCGAGACGCTGTACCGCTTCCTGCCGCGCACCTTCATCGGCAGCGTGAAATCTGCCTGGAAGATCGAGGCCGAGCGGCTGCAGCGGCTGGGCAAACCGGTGTGGTCGCTGGACAACGACAACCTGCAGGCCTGGGGCATGACCGTCGTGCTGTTCGGCGGGCTGACGATCTGGCTCGGCTGGCCGGCGCTGCTGTTCCTCGTCGTGCAGGCGCTCTACGGCGCCTCGCTGCTGGAAGTCGTCAATTATCTGGAGCACTACGGCCTCGCCCGCCAGAAGCTCGCCGATGGCCGCTACGAGCGCTGCCAGCCGAAGCATTCGTGGAACTCCAACCACGTGGTCACCAACCTGCTGCTGTACCAGCTGCAGCGCCACTCGGATCACCACGCCAACCCGACCCGCCGCTTCCAGGCGCTGCGCCATTTCGAGGACAGCCCGCAGCTGCCGTCCGGCTATGCCTCGATGATCCTGGCCGCGTACTTCCCGCCGATCTTCTTCGCGCTGATGGATCGCCGGGTCGCCGAGCACCACGGCTATGACCTGACCAAGGCGCGCGTTGCGCCGCACGCCCGGGAAGCGCTGATGCGCCGCTGGCACCGCCCGACCGGACCGGTGGCCGCGAAGGAAACGCTGACCGCAGCGGACCTCGCGGCCGTCGAAGCGCGCCGTCTCGCGGCTGCCCAGGCAGCGGGTGCTGGCTATCAGTGCCCGAACTGCCATTACGTGTACGTCGAATCCCGTGGCTGCCCGAACGAAGGCTGGCCGGCCGGAACGCGGTGGTCGCAGCTGCCCACGGAATGGACCTGCCCGCAGTGCGCGGTCCGCGAAAAGCCGGACTTCACGCGCATCGGCTGAGGCGGCGGCTGCTACGGCCGGGCACCGATCGACAAGATCGCCTGCCCGGTTGCCGTGACGGGGTGAACCACGTCACCATACGCATACGCACGGTCGGTCTCCGGCGGGCAAGAGAAGGGCCGTCGGGATGTCCGGAAATGTCACCATAAAGTCCGATGATGGCGGATCAATCGACACAAGCCGCAGCGTATATTGGCCGCCCCGGATGGGCTGAAGGACAGCCGGGCTCGCCCGTGTGGCGAGGTTTCAAGGCGGGCAGCAGCGAGGTGACGCAAGGAGTTCGCCGCCGCGACTGACCGTTGATTCAATAAATTTTCGTAGCCGCCCGCCGCTGGATCCAGGCGGGTGTTTCCTGCGCAGTCCGAGCGCTGCCTGAACCGTCACCCGCGAGAGCCACTCGATGCATTCAGAACCACAGGGCAAGTTTTCGAAGCTGTTCGTCCGGGTCACCGAGCCGATCGTGTTCGGCAACCGGCCGCGTACCCTGGTGGTGCTGGCGCTGGTGACGCTGTTCATGGTCTGGGAGGCGCTGCACCTCAAGATCGACTCCGGCTTCGAGAAACAGCTGCCGCTGGGTCATCCGTACATCCAGATCTTCAAGCAGTACGAGAAGGAATTCGGCGGCGCCAATCTGGTGCTGTTCGCGGTTACCGAAAAGAAAGAGAAGGACATCTACAACCCGTCGTTCATGGCCACATTGCGGGCCGCGACCGACTCGGTGACCTTCCTGCCCGGCACCGACCGGGCCCGCGTCAGCTCGATCTTCACGCCGGACGTTCGCTACCTCGAGGTCGTCGAGGATGGCTTCGCCGGCGGCAACGTGATCTCGGCTGATTTCACGCCGACGCCGGAGAACCTCGAGAAGGTCAAGGCCAACGTGTCGAAGGCCGGCATCATCGGCCGCCTGGTCGCCAACGATCAGCGCGGCGCGATGATCTTTTCCGAACTGCTGGAAAAGGACCCGATCACCGGCAAGACCATCGATTACATCGAAACCGCCGGGCGCATCGAGGAAATCCGCCAGAAGTACCTGAGCCCGAAGTCGTGGCAGCTGAAGCTGAAGGCCGATCATGAACCGCTG
>CAYPJK010000176.1:3291-6556 GCA_964411025.1 uncultured Nevskia sp. | reverse complement strand
GCGACGGCATCGTGCCGCTGGCGCTGTCCTTCGACACGGGCGGCCCGATGGCGCGCAGCGTCTACGACATCGCCGCCTCGCTGACCGTGATGACCGGTGTCGATCCCGCCGATCCGGCCACCGCCAAGAGCGCCGGCCACATCGAGCCCGACTACACCAAGTTCCTGAAGACCGGCTCGCTGAAGGGCGCGCGGATTGGCTTTGCCCGCGACTTCACCGGCAAGGATGCCGGCACCGATGCGGTGATGACCGCCGCCGTCGCCAAGCTCAAGGCCTTGGGCGCGACGGTGGTCGACGTCAAGTACCCGGACTACCTGATCGCCGCCAAGCAGCCGATCTACAACCAGCTGGTGTCGACCGAGTTCAAGGCCCAGGTCACCCAGTACCTGAAGACGACCAAGCCCGGCTATCCGAAGAGCTTCGACGAGGTGGTGGCGCTGTCGAACGATCCGAAGACCCAGTTCCAGTCGCCCGGCAAGGCGTACGCGCTGAAGTACACCGCGTCGATCGCCCAGACGCTCGATGACCCGGCCTATCTCGCGGTCAAGAACGAGCAGCTGGCGGCGGTGAAGTCGGGCATCGATGCGATCTTTGCCAAGTACAAGGTCGACGCGATCGTCTATCCGACCTCGCCGAAGCCGGCGACGCTGATCGTGCCGGACAAGCCGCCGCAGCCGACCGCCGGCACCGACAGCGCCACCAGCTTCGCCAACGAGACCGGCTACCCGGATCTGATCGTGCCGGCCGGCATGACGCCGGACGGCCTGCCGGTGGCGATCTCGTTCTTCGGCCCGGCCTGGAGCGAGCCGAAGCTGCTCGGCTACGGCTACGACTTCGAGCAGGCCACGCACGCGCTGGTGGAACCCAAGCACACGCCGGCGCTGCCCGGCGACGTCCTGACCTACTGAACCGGAAGCCCTGCCATGAACCCCATTCCCGCGCATCGCGCCCTGCTCTGCGGCATCGCGCTCGCCTTCGGCCTGTCGGGTGTCGCCGAGGCCAAGACCTTCGAGCTGCAGAACGCCGGCATCGAGGACATCCAGGCCGCCGTCGATGCCGGCGCGCTGAGCTATGAAAAGCTCACCCGCCTGTACCTGGCCCGGAGTGCCGCCTACGACAAGAAGGGCCCGGCACTGAACACGGTGATCACGCTGGCCGCCAAGGCCATCGAGACCGCCAAGGCGCTCGACGCCGAGTACAAGAAGAAGGGCCGGCGCTCGCCGCTGCACGGCATTCCGGTGCTGGCCAAGGACAACTACGACACCGCCGACATGCCGACCAGCGGCGGCGTGTTCCTGCTCGCCAAGTCGGTGCCGTACCAGGACGCGCCGTCGATCAAGCAGCTGCGCGAAGCCGGCGCGATCATCCTCGCCAAGGTCAACATGGACGAGTTCGCGCACGGCGGCATCGGCTTCAGCTCGCGTCTCGGGCAGACCCGCAACCCGCACGACCCGCGCCGTCATCCGGCCGGCAGCAGCGGCGGCACCGGGGCCGGCCTGGCCGCCTGGTTCGCGCCGGTGGGCCTGGGTTCGGATACCGGCGGCTCGATCCGCGGTCCGTCCTCGGCCAATGGCGTGGTCGGCATCAAGCCGACCAATGGCCTGATGTCCCGCAACGGCATCATGCCCTGCGTGCTCAGCTTCGATACCGGCGGGCCGATGGCGCGCACGGTCTACGACGCGGCAGTGACGCTGGGCTTCATGACCGGAGTCGACCCCAAGGACCCGCTGACCAGCACCAGCGCCGGGCTCGGCTACAAGGACTACACGACGTTCCTGAAGAAGGACGCGCTGAAAGGCGTGCGGGTCGGCGTGATTCGCGATCTGGCCGGCACCGATCCGGAAGTCGACCGGGTATTCGACGAAAGCCTCGCCGAGCTGGAAAAGCTCGGCGCGGTGCTGGTCGAGGACGTCCATTACCCGGCCATCGTCATGCAGAACCGCGCCGTGGTGATGGAGCCGATGCGCGCCGAGGTGAAGGACAACTACGTCGACTATCTGGCGACCTTGCGGCCGGGCTTTCCGAAGACCGTCACCGAGCTGGCCGAGAAGGGCATCAAGCTGACCGCGCCGCAGGGCGAGTTCCAGCCGCATCCCAGCGTCTACACGCGCTTCAAGGCGCTGGGCGAACGGCCGCCGCTGACCGCGCTGAGCTACACCTCGGCCAAGCAGTACGCGATGCCGGCGGTGCGCGGCGCGGTGCTCGGCCTGATGGAGGAAAAGAAGGTCGACGTGCTGGTCTATCCGACGCGTTCGCGGCAGCCGGAAATCATCGATCCGCTGACCCCCTACATCGTCGACCGGCCGCCGACGCCGTCGCTGACCAGCATCGCCAACGTCACGCAGTTCCCGGACGTCATCGTTCCGGCCGGCATCACCCGCGACAAGATGCCGGTGACGATCTCGTTCTTCGGCCCGGCCTGGAGCGAGCCGAAGCTGCTGGCCTATGCCTACAGCTACGAGCAGGCGACCCGGCACCGGGTGGCGCCGGCCACCACGCCGCCACTGCCCGGCGAGCGTTTCGAGTACTGAGCAGGTGTTCCGGTGCCGGGAACGGTGTTGGAGAAAATGGCCTCCAGCGCGTCCCCGGTGCCGGCTTTTCGATCGGCCGGCGGCAGCGATGGCCTGCTGAAGCGTGCGACTGCCGATAATCGGCGTCCCACTCCATCGCCCGGTGCCTGCCGATGTCGTCTGTCAAACCGCCGCTCGGTCCCGCCACCCGCCTGTGCATGTCGCTGGCGGCGCGACCCGGCCGCTTCGGCACGCGCTTCCACAACCGGCTCTACGAGCTGCTCGGGCTGGACTACGTCTACAAGGCCTTCACCACCACCGACCTGCCGGCGGCGATCGGTGGCGTGCGCGCGCTGGGCATCCGCGGCTGCGCGATCTCGATGCCGTTCAAGGAAGCGGTGATTCCGCTGCTGGATGGCGTCGACCGCTCGGCGGCGGCGATCGACAGCGTCAACACCATCGTCAACGACGACGGCCGGCTGACCGGCCACAACACCGACTACACGGCGATCGTCAGCCTGCTGGCGCAGGCCGGCATCACGCCCGACACGCCGTTCCTGCTGCATGGCGCCGGCGGCATGGCCAAGGCGGTGGCGGCGGCGCTGCGCGATCGCGGCCACCGCCACGGCACCATCGTCGCCCGCAATGCGGCGCGCGGCCGGCCGCTGGCCGAGAGCGGCGGCTTCCGCTGGACGCCGGACTTCGACGGGACTGCCGCACCGCTGCTGATCAACGCCACGCCGCTGGGCATGGCC
>CAYPJK010000176.1:0-3281 GCA_964411025.1 uncultured Nevskia sp. | reverse complement strand
ATCGGTTTTTGGGGCAGGGTCTTGATGAGTGCCGCGGCGACGCTGAGGTCGCCGTGTGCGGTGTTTGTGATGTTGCGGGCATCGCCATCGTCGGCTAGAACCGCATGGCCGGCAGCGCCGACGCCACACGGCTGGCGTTTCCCGAAGCGCTGATCGCCGCCGCCGACACGGTGTTCGATGTCGTGGCGCTGCCGGTCGACACGCCGCTGATGCAGGCCGCGCAGCGCCACGGCCGGCGCTGCATCTCCGGCGCCGAGGTCGCGGTGCTGCAGGCGCTCGAACAGTTCGTGCTGTACACCGGCGTGCAGCCTTCGGCCGTGCAGGTGGCGGAAGCCGCCGCGTTCGCCCGCGCGGTCTGAACGCCTGGCCGCTGGATGCTGACCCGCGCGGCGCTGGCCGGCCGGCACGCGCCGTGCTTGACTGACGAGGATGAACAGGCCCGCTCCCGACACGATTGCCCACAACTGGCTGGACGATGCTCAGGCGCTGGTCACCGGCGCGCTGTTCGTGGCGCTCGGCATGACCATGTTCGCCCGTGCCGGCCTGCTGACCGGGGGCGTTGCCGGCATTGCCTTCCTGATCAGCTACGCCAGCGGCGCTAGCGTGGCGCTGTTCTTCTTCGTGCTGAACCTGCCGTTCTTCGGCCTGGCCTGGTACCGCCTCGGGCCGCTGTTCACCGCCAAGAGCTTCGTCGCCGTGGCGCTGGTGGCAGTCTGCACGGCGCTGGCACCGAAGGTGGTGCGCTTCGAATTCCTCGACCCCTGGCTGGCCTCGGTGCTCGGCGGCTTCCTGATCGGCTTCGGCCTGCTGGCGCTGCTGCGCCACGGCGCCAGCGTCGGCGGCGTCAACATCGTCGCCCAGTGGCTGCAGCAGTCGCGCGGCTACAGCGCCGGCAAGGTGCAGATGACGGTCGACGTGCTGGTGGTGCTGGCCGCATTGCGCGTGGTGCCGCCGGAGCGGGTGCTGCAGTCGGTGGTCGGTGCGCTGGCGATCGGCGCGATCCTGGCGCTGAACCATCGGCCGGGGCGTTATCTCGGCGTCTGAGCGGTCCGCAGGCGCCGTGCACCGGGGGGATCGTGCGGCGGCCGCGTCTTGCAGATCAGGCCCGTCACCTTCCGAGTCGCCCGCCATGTCCGCATCGCCTTGTCGCTGGCCGCTGTTCCGCAGTGCCGTGCAGCCGCGATCGGCATCGCGATGGTTTTGGCGACCGCTGCGGTCGCTGCTGACGCCCGTGCTGCTGCTGGCCGGCGGCGCAGCGTCGGCTGCCGTCGCGCCGCGCGTGGCGGTGAGCTGCCTGCCGCCGGGCACGGCGGCCACTTTCGTGATGCTGGATCGGCAGCGCGGCCAGTTGCAGGTGGACGGCGGCGCGCGTGCCGACCGCCGCTACAGTCCGGCCTCGACGTTCAAGCTCGTCAACACGCTGATCGGCCTGGAAACCGGCGCGGTCGACAGCGTCGACCAGGTGCTGCCTTATGGCGGCCAGCCGCAGCCGCGGCCGGAGTGGCAGCACGACATGCCGCTGCGCGAAGCGATCCGGGTCTCGGCGGTGCCGATCTACCAGGAACTGGCCCGCCGCATCGGCCTGGCCCGCGCCGCGGCGATGGTCCGGCGGCTCGACTACGGCAACGGCAAGATCGGCAGCGTCGTCGACCGCTTCTGGCTGCAGGGTCCGCTGGCGATCTCGGCCGTCGAGCAGGTGCAGTTCCTGGACCGCCTGCTGCGGCGTGCGCTGCCGCTGCGCGCGGCGCATGTCGAGGCGCTGGAAGCGATCACGCTGCAGGCGGAGACCCCCGGGTACGCGCTGCACTACAAGACCGGCTGGTCGACGGCAACGCAGCCGCAGATCGGCTGGGTGGTCGGCTGGCTGCGGCGCGGCGATCAGCGCCAGCCGTTCGCGCTGAACATGGACATCCACGGCGAGGCGCAGCTGCCCGAGCGCTGGGCGCTGGCCCGGAACTGTCTGGTTGCGCTGGGCGCGCTGCCGGCCGACGACTGAGCCGGCCGTAACGCACGAGGGCCGCATGGCGCGGCCCTCGTGGCGGGTGCAGGCTGGTGATGCGCGGTGACGCCGTCAGCGGTTCCAGCAGTTGCCCGGCTGGTCGTTGATCGCGACCCAGAAATGCTGCTTGCTGCGCAGGTTGCCGTAGCCGCGGAAGCCCCAGCCGCCGGAGGGGTTGTCGTGGAATTCGGCCATCCGCCAGCCGCTGCCGAACGAGGTGCTGCACAGCTGGTCGCCCGCGGCGCGGGAGCGCAGCGCGTCGCCGTAGATCGGCAGCGTCGCGGACAGATGGCCGCCCAGCCAGCCGTCGTAGAACTCCGATGGCGAGGCCGTGTACGGCGGGCGCGGCGAGCCGTCGTTCTTCACGCACAGCACCGGCAGGATCGCCTTGCAGCTCATGTCGCCCTGGTACGGATTGCAGCCGTCGGGCGCGCCGCCGTTGCAGTTCACCGAGTCGATGCCGAGCGCGCTGTCGTGCGAGCGCTTGGTCCAGGTCATGCCCTTGCCGCCGGCGGCGTCAGCGGTTGCCGCCACGCACAGCGCGGCCAGCAGGATGTAGCGAAGGGTTCGCATGGAGTTCTCCTTGATCAGGGTTGGTTCGTGCTGCGAACTCAACATTGACAGGAGTTTAACTTTCCAGCGACCGCGCCCTCGGTTTTCACCACAAGGGCGCATCCGGGGGCGGCTCAGCGCAGCGGGCCGAAGGCCGGCGGCGGCTGGCGATGCCGGGTTGCCGATTCGTAAGCGGTGGCGACGCGGATCAAGACCGGTTCCTCGCCCTGGCCGGCGAAGAAGGTGATCGATACCGGCAGCGGATGCTTCAGCGGTGTCGGCTTCGCCTTCGGCGGCAGCACCGCGAGGTAGTCGCTGCGGTCCTCGTTCAGCGCGTAGACCGGCTCGACGATCGTGCGGGTCACGCCGGCCGGCACCACCACGCGCGGGATCTGGAAGAACGGCGTGATGCCGTCGAGGCTGATCGCGCCGACGTTCGGGCCCTGGATCTTCGGCGTCGGCACGATGTTCTCCGGGTGCACGAAGACATCGATCCGGTTCTCGTACATGACCCGCAGCAGCGCCAGCCGCGCGATCTGGCTGCGCGCCAGCGCATCGGCCTTGCCGGCCTGCTGGTGGCCTTGCCACTGCACCCAGTTGCGGGCGCCGGCCCGCGACTTGTCCTCGCGGAACATCGCGTGCTCGACCCAGTCGGCCCAGGTTCTGATCCGCGCATCGCCGCGCTGCTGCAGGTAGCGGTCGATGTCGAACGCGAAGTCCGCGCACAGCG
>CAYPJK010000175.1:0-6564 GCA_964411025.1 uncultured Nevskia sp. | reverse complement strand
CTGCAACAACCTGCTGCGCGGCATCCAGATGATCGGCACGATCGAGGCGCTCCAGCTCGGCGTCGCCAGCGGTGTGGACGCCACCGTGCTGTCGGACATCATGGCCCGCAGCTCCGGCCGCAACTGGACGCTGGAGGTCTACAACCCCTGGCCCGGCGTGATGGACGGCGTGCCGGCCGCGCGCGGCTACAGCGGCGGCTTCGGCAGCGACCTGATGCTCAAGGATCTCGGCCTCGCCGCCGAAGCCGCCGCCGCCGTGCGGGCGCCGATCGCGCTCGGCGCGCTGGCCCGCGAGCTGTACCGCCTGCACAGCGCCGCCGGCCATGGCGCGCTGGACTTCTCCAGCCTGCGCGAGGTGCCGGCCGGCTGAAGCCGGCTGCGGATCGCGCGGGGGCCTCGCCGGCTGGCCCGGCCCCGGTACACTCCGCAATCCGTCACAACAAAAAGGGCAGGTCAGATGGCAAACGACCTCAAGATGCCCGCCCGCAGGGCGCGTGGAGGCAGAACTGCGCAACTGGAGCCGCCGAACCTCGCGTTCGCGCTGGTGCAGACGCGTCTGCTCGCCGAGATGCGGCGCAGCGTGACGCCGGCGATCAAGCTGATTTCGGTTGTCGCGCCGACCGGCTACGGCAAGACCACCTTTGCCACGGCGCTGCACAAGCATTTCTCGACCGCCGGGTTGAACAGCTTCTGGATCGCGCTGGACGACCGCGACACCAGTACCGAGCGGGTCATCGACCTGCTTGAAGACGCGCTGATCGGCCGCCATTCCGATCCGCACCCGACACAAACCCTGTTGCGCGGTGACGAGCCGCTGCAGAACCGCATCGATGCGCTGATCGACGCGATGGCGCAGCTGCCGGCGCCATCGCTGGTGTTCCTCGACAACCTCGGCTACTGCACCGACGAGACGCTGGGCCTGCTGCTCGACCCGCTGCTGTTCCGCTCGCCGTCGTCGGTGCATTTCCTGTTTTCCAGCACCGAGCAGCTGCCGTTCAACCTGACCCGCGCCCGTCTCGAAGGCCGGGTGCGCGAGATCGGCTACGCCGACCTGAGCCTGCGTCCGGACGAGATCCGCACGCTGTTCGGGCCGGAGCTGTGCGCGCAGCTCGGCGACGCCGCGATCGACAGCATTGCCCGCCAGACCGAAGGCTGGCAGGCGGCGGTGCGGCTGGCACAGATCATCCTGTCGACCGCCGACAAGCCACTCGAAGCGCTGGCACGTTTCTCCGGCGCTGACGAGGACTTGTCGAACCTGCTGAACCGGCAGGTGCTGGCCGGCTTTTCGCCGGAGGCCCGCCGTTTCCTGCTGGAAATCTCGCCGCTGCGCAGCTTCTGCGCCGACCTGTGCCGGCAGGTCACCGGCGATGACGATGCCGACCGTCATCTGGCGCTGCTGCTGCGCCGCAACGTGTTCGTGATTCCGCTCGACCGCAACCGCAGCTGGTACCGGCTGCATGGCCTGTTCCGCGAATTCCTCGCCGAGGAGGCGCAGCGCGCCGTGCCGGCCGAGCGGCGCACGCAGATCCTGACCCGAGCGGCCGAATGGAACGAGCGCAACGGCCGCTGGCTCGATGCCGTCGACTACGCGCTGGCGGCTGGTTCGGCGGCGCTGGCCTGCGCGATTCTCGAACGGGTGGCGGCGACCTTCGTCCGCGATCGTGGCGATCTGCGCCAATACATCGAATGGATCGAGCGCCTGCATGGCGATGGCCATGAGGTCGGCTGGGAAGCCGATTTCTGGTACGTCTTCGCGCTGGTCTTCCACCGCCGCTACGAAACCGCGCGGCAGCACAACGAGCGGCTGGCGCTGCGCGTCGAGCGCGAGCAGGACAGCAGCGGCAAGCCTGGCGCGCTGGCCGAACTGAAGCGGCGCATCGAAGTGCTGCGCGTCTGCGTTGATATCTATACCGATCGCCTGGCCGACGCCCGCGTGCATCTGACCCGCTGGCTGGCCGAGCGCGGTGCCGACGATCCGTTCGACGTGGCGACGGTGTCCGCCGCCGCCAGCATCTCGCTGAGCAGCGCGTTCCGCTTCGTCGAATCGCGGCAGATGATGCGCGTTGCCCAGGCGGCGATCGCCCAGAGCGGCAGCGCCTACGGCGTCGGCTGGGTGCAGCTGCTGGCGGCGATGATCGACATGTTCGAAGGCGATTACGCCGCCGTCCACGGCGATATCCAGGCGGCGCTGGCCCGGGCGCGGGCCGCGCTCGGCGAGGGCGCCGGCATCACCCGCACCATCGCCTTCGTCGCGGCGCGCTGCGCGGTCGAGATGGGACTCGACGACGAGGCGCGCGGCCTGCTGAACCAGGGCCTGCGCGGTGCCCACACGCACGGCGTGGTCGATACCACGGCCGACGGTCTCGATGCGGCGGTGAAGCTGTGGTCCGGCCGCCCGGATGACCTGATCTCGATCCCGCTGCTGCGTGAGATCGCCGCCGGCTACCCGCCGCGCCTCGGCCTGATGCTGTCCTGCATGCTGGTGCAGCGGCTGCTGCGGCTCGGCCGGCTCGACGATGCGCTGGCGGAAGGCGCCCACATCGGCCTGACCGCCTCTGGCAGCGAGCCCCGGCTGGCGGCGCTGGAAGGCCTGCAGGTGGCGCGTGCCGCCGATCTCTACGCCGCCGCGCAGATCGAACTGCTGATCGCCGCCGGCCAGTTGCGCCAGGCCGAGGCGCTGATCGCCGCCGAAACGCGGATCGCCCGGCAGGATGGCCGCAACGGCCGGCTGGTGGAACTGGCGCTGGCCGAGATGGCGGTGGCGATCTGCTCCCACAATCCGCAGCCGGCGGCGCGCCACTTCGTGCGCGCCATCGGTCTGGCGGCCCGGCGTCGCATCCTGCGGCCGTTCCGCGACCGGGCCGAGACCATCGCCGGCCTCGTCAACGAAACCAAGCCGCAGTCCTGGGGTTTCGTGCTCGATGAGGAGCGCCGCTTCTTCGTCGAGATCTGCAACGGCCTGCCGCTGACCAACTCCTTCCTGGTCGAGCATCTCGACCAGCTGCAGGGCGAGGGCCAGCTGCTCGAAACACCGACCGCGCGCGAGCTGCAACTGCTCAGCCTGATCGAGGCCGGCCTTTCGAATCAGCAGCTTGCCGATCGCCTGAGCCTGTCGGTGGCGACCGTCAAGTGGCATCTCTACAACCTCTACACGAAGCTCGGCGTGTCCAGCCGTTCGGCGGCGCTGGCGCGGGCGCGGGCGCTCAATCTGATGTCGCGCTGAGGCGCCGACCCGCCGGCCAAACTATGGAATGGGACGCGGCCCGACCGCCCCGCTGAACATGCGCTCATCAAAATCGCAACCTGGAGCAAGCGATGAGTGCAGCGATCCAAAACGCAGGCCCCATCCGGGCCGAGAACCCACTCGACTACGTCAAGTACCTGCTGTCGCCGGTGATCCTGTCCAGCCACGCCTACGGGCTGTGGATGGGCGGCAACTTCACCTGGATCGGTCTGGCGCTGCTGCTCGGCGTGCTGTTTTTCGATGCGTTCCTGAAGCCGGACTACTCGATCCGCTCGCAGCGCCACGCCTGGATCTACGACGTGATCGTGTCGATCACCGTGCTCGCCAGCTTCGCCAACATCCTGTTCTACGCCTGGCTGGTCGGCCACGAGCATTTCGCCACCACCGCGTCGGCGGTCGGCGCCATCGTCAGCACGCTGTTCTTCGGCTTCGTGATCGGCGCGCCGCCGGTCCACGAGCTGTTCCACCGCGAAGGTATCTTCCTGCGCTGGCTCGGCCGCATCTGCCAGTGCCTGGTGTTCGACCCGTGGCGCGAGATCACCCATGTGGTGACCCACCACATGCGCGTCGCCACCCCGGACGACCCGGACTACGCGCGCCGCGGCGATACCGTCTACGGCCATTTCCTGCGTACCTTCCCGGCCCAGTGGAAGGAGAGCTATCACCTCGAAAAGATGATGTGGACCAAGCGCGGCCGGAAGTGGTACGACCCGCGCAACGCCTGGGTCTTCAAGGCGACCTACTTCGGCATCTTCCTCGCCGTGCTCTACGCGCTCGGTGGCTGGAAGGGCCTGGGGCTGGCGTCGGCGACGCTGTTCTTCGGCCCGCGCATGCTGCTGGAAGTGTTCAATTACGTGAATCACTACGGGCTGGTGTCGGCCACGCCGGGGCGCTTCGAGAAGCACCACACCGGGAATCACATCACGCCGCTGACCCGCATCCTGGCGCTGGAGATCACCAACCACGCTGGCCACCACGACGACAGCTACAAGCCGTTCTACGCGCTGGAGCCAGACACCAACGGTCCGCTGCAGCCGCAGTTCCTGCTGGTGGTGCTGCTGGCGCTGGTGCCGCCGCTGTTCTTCATGATGATCAAGCCGCTGCTCAAGCACTGGGACGAGCACTACGCGACGCCGGCCGAGCGCGAGATCGCCCGCCGCGAGAACGAACGCGCCGGCTGGCACGAACTCAACCGGCCAGATCCGAAGCGGGATCTGCCGGCCGGCATCTGGAAGTACGCCTAAGCAACCGGGGCCTCGACCATGCTGATGGAACCGACCGCAGCGGCTGCCACCCGGACAGACCTGTGCCGCATCACCGTGCGCGGCAAGGATGGCAGCGAGCAGAGCTTCGACGTGGGCCGCAACGACATGCTGCTGAAAGCAGCGGTTGCCCAGGGCATCGACTACCCGCACAACTGCCGGGTCGGGGTCTGCGGCCAGTGCAAGACCCGGCTGGTCGGCGGGCGTGTCAGCCCGATGGTCGACCTGGCGCTGTCGCCGCTGACCAACGAGCAGATCCAGGCGGGTTTCGTGCTGGCCTGCCAGGCCAAGGTGCGCTCCGACCTGGTGATCGACGTCAAGCTCGGTTCCGGCACCCAGCTGCCGGTGCGCTATGTGTCGGCGCAGGTCACGCGCTACCGCAAGCTGCCGGGCGAGGTCATCGACCTGCGGCTGGCGCTTGATGAGCCGGTGGCGTTCAACGCCGGCCAGTACTGCACGATTGCCGAATCCGGCTCGTTCACCCGGCGCAGCTACTCGTACTACGACGCGCCGCCGGCCGATGGCAGCGGAGCCCGCGAGGTCGGCTTCCTGGTCAAGCGCCTGCCCGGCGGCCGCTTCTCGGAATGGCTGTTTGCGGAAGACCGCAGCGGCGTCAAGTTCTGGGTCGAAGGGCCGTTTGGCGTGATGGGCGTCGACGATCTCGACCGTGATGGCCTGTGCGTGGCCGGCGGCACCGGGCTGGCGCCGATCCTGTCGATCGTCGGCGATCGCCTGCGCCGCTCGAAGACCGCGAAATTCACCATCGTGTTCGGTGTCCGCACGGCGGCCGACGTGTTCGCCAACGAGCGCCTTCAGGCGCTGCTCGCCGAAGGCGGCGACCGCGTGCGGCTGGTGACCATCCTGTCGCACGAGCCGGCCGGCTCGGCCTGGACCGGGCCGCGCGGCAAGGTCACGGCGGCGCTGGATGAAGCGCTCGGCGTTGACTACGCGCAGACCGCCGCGTTCATCTGCGGCAACCTCGGCATGGTCGAGGCCGTCGAACGGCGGCTGATCGGGCTGGGCGTGCAGGCCGATAGAATCCACGCCGACAAGTTCGTGCCGTCCGGCACGCCCTGAGCTGGCTGCGGCAGACGGCGGTGCGGGAAGGCCGGCGGCAGCGCGCCGCCTGCCGATCCCCTCTTCGCCGACCTTTCCTCGATCATGCCCCTGCTCAAGACCGCACCGAATTTCCGCGACATCGGTGACCTGCCGGCCCGCGATGGCCGGCGGACCCGCTCCGGCCTCATCTACCGTTCCGACGCGCTCGACGCGCTGGATGCCGATGACCTCGCGCAGTTGGCGCGCATGGCGCCCAAGGTCTGCTGCGACCTGCGCAGCGACGGCGAACGGCTGCAGCGGCCGCACCGCTGGCCGGAAGGGGCGGCGCCACGGGTGATGAACCTTGCGGTGGCCACCGACATCCGGGTGCTGATGCCCGAGCTGGTGCAAGGCCTGCGTGCCAATGCCACGGCCGACGGAGCGGCGGCGCTGATGCGCCATCTGTACCGCGACCTGCCGACCGTCTGCGTGCCGGTGCTGAAGCAGGTGTTCGCGCTGCTGCTCGACGAGCAGGCCGAGCATCTGCCGCTGGTGGTCAACTGCACCGCCGGCAAGGACCGCACCGGCTTCGTGGTGGCGATGCTGCTGCATGCCGTCGGCGTCGCCGAAGATGCGGTGCTCGACGACTACCTGCGCTCGAACGACGCGAGCAATCGCGACTCGCTGCAGCTGAAGGTCGCCAAGCTGCTGCACGAGCTGCTCGGCGCCACTGCGCCGCCGGACATGCTGGCCGCGATCATCGCCGCGCGCGCCGGCTCCCTCGACGCGCCGGTGGCCGAGATCGGCGCCCGGCACGGCTCGATCGACGGCTACCTGGCGCAGGCGATCGGGCTCGACGACCGTCTGCGCGACCGCCTCGCCGGTCGCCTGCTGACCCACTGACATTCCCCCTGCTTCCGGAGCTGTTCTGATGAGCCTTGCCGAACTGTCGCTCGACGTTGCCACCGGCGTCGCGACGCTCACCCTCACCCGTCCCGACGTGCTCAATGCGCTGAACGT
>CAYPJK010000174.1:0-6569 GCA_964411025.1 uncultured Nevskia sp. | reverse complement strand
CGGCGCGGAGGCCACCAGCGTGTTCTGGATGATGCCGCGGCCGACGCCCGAACCGCCCTGGCAGTACGACACGCCCACGCGGCCCGCCTTCTGGTCCGGCGTGCCAGACGCGGCCGTGCTCTTGGCGAATTCGATGAACAGCGACGCCTTGCTGGCGGCGTTGGCGTTTTCCTTGGCGCCGGCAGCCGGCGGCAGGGTGTTCGACAGACGGCGATTCGGCACGGCGTCGAGCCAGGAATCACCGACGTAAGCGTTGATCGGGAAAGTCGCGCCGCCGCCGTACAGCACGACCGACGGCTGCTCGATGGTCGCTGCGCCGGCAGCGTTGGCAAGCGCCAGCGCGGCAGCCGCGACGATCGACTTCGATGAATGAGACATGAGGCCCCCTGAGAGCAAAAGACAAAGTGGATACTTCAATAAATGCAACACGAAACCTGGACTACGCGACGGCACCACACCGTGCTCGAACGAGCGGCGGCACCGTAGGGGCTGAACGTGTCAAGGCAATGTCAATTTTGTGAAATCGCATCGGCAGTGATGCCGGTCCACCGTCGTCCACTCCACAACAACGGCGGGTGTCGGCAGCCGTTGCGGCCGCCGCAGGCCGTCTTCAGCGCTGGAGCAGCCGCAGCGGCACTTCCACAGCGCAGCCGGCAGCGGCCAGCACCAGACTGGCGCGGTCGATGCGCAGCAGGGTGCTGCCATCGGGCAGGCGGCTGCCTTCGCGGAACACCGCATCGTCGATGACGATGAAGCGCCGCTGCGGCTCTGCCGCATAGACGCTGGCGACCGCACGCGGCAACGGGAAGCGGCCGCGCTCATCGGCTGACAACTCGCGCCACTGCGCCGGCATCTCCGGAGTGCTTGCAGCCGTGCAGGGGCCTTGATACGCGCTGGCAACGACTGGCTTGCGCGGATTCAGCGGTACCGCTGCTGGCTGCTGCAACGGCGGCCCGGAAGTCACGATTACTGGTCCAGCCGCCGGTTCGTTCGCCGAATCGTCATCGTTTTCCTCGGATATTTCAGCGGCAGCGGTCTGCGGCGCTTCCTGTGTCGACTCCACACCAGTCGGCTCGACGGGTTCGGCGATGGCCTCGTTGTAGGCGTACGGATCGTCTTCCACTTCGGTCATTTCACTATCGGCCGATTCACTGGCCGGCGAGGACTCCAGGACCGTTGCCGACGGCAGCACCTCCGGCACAGCGGCAGCGATGGCGCTGCCATCCGGCGGGCTGTCGCTCACCGATGAAAGTGGAGGCGCCACGGGTGTCGTGTCCACCGGGGTGACCGGCACCGCCACTGCTGTCGCCGCAGTTTCCGCGACCGGCCGATCGCGGAGCGTCAGCAGCAGCACGGCGGCAGCCGCTGCAAGCAGCAGCGTGCCGGTCATCAGGCGTCGCCTGTCATCAAGCCGCAAGCGCATTCGGGCGATCGTGTGGTGGGGGCAGTGGTGTCACAAGCCAATGTCATCATATTGACAAATTATTTAACTTTAATAACGGCGCGGTTTGCCTTGAGCGCAGACCCAGTGTGGTGACACTCCACCCGCCGGAACGACGGCCACAGTCGACGGTGTATCCACTTATTGTCGACTCGGGGATCGCTGCTTGCGCTTTGCTGGCCTGTCACTGCAACACGCGTTGGCCGCGATGGTCGTGCATGCCTGCCTGCCGGCGCTGGCAGGCGAACCGGCACCGGCCAGCCCGCAAGCCCGCACGGTGGCGGTGCCGGTCCGCGATCAACGCTTCGATATTCTCGAAATCGCGGTCGATGGCAACACCCGGCTGACCGAGATCGAGATCCAGTCGGTACTGGAGCCTTTCGTCGGTGAAGGACGCAAGGCCTCCGATGTCGACGCGGCCCGCACCGCGCTGGAGCAGCGCTACAAGCAGCGCGGCTTCAAGAGCGTGGCGGTGACCATTCCGAAGCAGACGATCAAGGATGGGCTGGTCCTGCTCGAGGTCGTGGAGGGCAAGGTCGGCAGCCTTGAGGTGATCGGCAGCCGCTACAGCTCCATCGACCAGATCAAGCTCGAAGTGCCGTCGCTGGCCGAAGGGCAGGTGCCGGACTTCGCGAAGGTCGAGCAGGAGCTGAATTATGTGAACCGGCTCGGCTATCGCCGGGTCACGCCGGTGCTGGCGCTGTCGGCAACGCCCGGTGTGATCGATGTCGACCTGAACGTCGATGACCAGCTGCCGCTGCGGCTGTCGGCCGAGGTCAACAACCGCCACGGCCGCGATACCTCGTTCATGCGCACGGTGCTGACGGCCGGCTACGACAACCTGTTCCAGCTCGGCCACAGCGTGACGCTGAGCGTGCAGCTGGCCCCGCGCCGCATTGATGACGGGCGCGTCTACTACGGCTCGTACCGCATCCCGCTCGGCGATGGCAGCTGGAATCTCAGCGCGACGGCGCTGCGCACCGGCAGCAATGTCACGGCCCTCAGCGGGGTCGATGTCAACGGCAGCGGCCGCAGCTTCGGGCTGTCGCTCGGCAAGCAGTGGCCGGCAATGGGTGGCGTGTACTACCCCGGCATCTCGATCGGCATCGACTACAAGAATTTCAACACGGTGGCCAGCGTCGGCCCCGGTGCAGAGATCCGCACGCCGGTCGAGTACCTGCCGGTGACGCTGAGCCTCACGCAGCTGCTGCGCCTTGAACAGCAGTCGTTGCAGAACGATTTCAGGCTCAGCGTGGCCTCCCCGAAGCTCGGCAGCGACGCCGATACCATCGATCTCAACCGCTTCAAGGCGCGTGGCCAGATGTTGCAGCTGCGCAACAGCATCAGCTACGAACGACGGCTGCCCGGCGCGCTCGAACTGGGGCTGCGCTTCAGCACGCAAATCACCGACCAGCCGCTGATTTCCAGCGAACAGTTCGCCGGCGGCGGCATGGACAACGTGCGCGGCTACCTGGAAGCCGAGGTGCTCGGCGACTACGGCTACTTCGCCTCGGCAGAGCTGCGTGCGCCGTCATTGAGCGACTACGTGCCATCCAGCCTGCTGCGCCGCGCCGTCACCGAATTCCAGCCCTACGCCTACTTCGACAGCGCCGACCTGAAGCTGCGCGGCCCGTTCCTCGACAACAGCAGCCCGCGCGCCAAGTACCTGTCCAGCGTCGGCTTCGGGCTGAGCTTCAAGTTGATCGACCACCTGAGCGGAACGCTCGACTGGGCCATGCCGCTGCAGCGCGGCGCGGTGACCGGCGACGGCGACAGCCGCCTGCTGTTCCGCATTTCCGCATCGCTTTGATCCCGAGCTGGAGCCCTTCATGACTGCTTGTCGCATCCGAACACTGCTGAGCCGCCTGTGCGCGGCCGTGCTGCTGCTGGGCTCCGCCAGCGCCCAGGCCTGGTGGAACCCGGACTGGGCCTACCGCAAGGCGATCACGCTGGACGCCACGCCGGCCGGTGCCGCGTTGGGCGGCGAGGTCAAGGACGCGGTCGTGCTGGTGCGCCTGCACGAGGGGGTCTTCAACTTCGCCGAAGGCGGTGTCGATGGCGCTGACCTCCGCTTCATTGCCGAGGACGACAAGACCGAGCTGGCGCATCACGTCGAGAAGTACGACCCGGTGTTCAACCTGGCGTTCGTCTGGGTCCGCGTGCCGCTGCTGGCCAACGGCAAGCCAGCGCCGATCTGGCTGTACTACGGCAACCCGAAGGCAACGGTGCCGGTGGAGAGCAAGAACAGCTACCCGGCCGACCAGCTGCTGGTCTACCACTTCGCCGACAAGGACAAGCCGGCCCAGGACGCCACCGCGTTCGCGCATCACGCCAGTAGCGCGGCGCCGGTGCTCGACGACAGCGGGCTGATCGGCAGCGCCGCGCGCTTCGACGGGGCGACCGCCGTGCTGCTGCCGGCGTCGCCGAGCCTGAACTTCACATCGGGCAGCAGCTTCACCTGGTCGGCCTGGGTCAAGACGGCGGCCGGTACCAGCGGCGTGCTGTACAGCGTCCGCGATGCCGGCGGTGCCGCGCTGCTGATCGGCGTCAATGGCGGCGTGCCGTATGTCTCCGCGCAGGCGGCCGGCGCTCCGGCAGCGACGGCGCAGGCGACGGCGGCCGTGGGTGCCGACAGCTGGACCCTGCTGACCGTCACCGGCGGCCAGGAACTGCGGCTGTATGTCGACGGTGCGCTGGCGGCGACGCTGCCGCAGCCGACGCCGGCGATCACCGGTGCCGCCGTGCTGGGCGGTGATGCTGCCGCCAGCGGCCAGCCGCTGCACAACGGCTTCGTCGGTGAGATCGACGAACTGCAGATCGCCAAGAGCGAACGCGATGTCCATGCACTGCGGCTGGCGGCGGTCAATCAGGGTGCGGCCGACCGGCTGGTGAGCTTCGGAGTCGACGAGGCGCAGGCCGGCGCCGGCGGCAGCCACTTCGCGGTGATCATGGATTCGCTGACCGTCGATGCCTGGGTCTGCATGATCGTGCTGGCGCTGATGATGCTGGCCAGCTTTTACATCATGGCGCGCAAGGGTCGGCAGATTGGCGCAGCCAGCAAGGGCAACCGCCAGTTCATGGCGCTGTACCAGCAGCACGACGGCGATTTCGCCAGCCTTCAGCAGGCGTTGCCGGCGGCGGCCGAATCGCCACTGAGCCGCATGTTCAAGGTCGGCCGTGCGGAAGTCGGCAAGCGCGTCGCCAAGGCCCCGGACGCCGCGCTGTCCTCGCAGTCGATCGAGGCGATCCGCGCCTCGCTCCACGGCACGCTGATCCGCGAGAACCAGGAACTGAACCGGCTGATGGTGCTGCTGACCATCGCCATTTCCGGCGGCCCGTTCATCGGCCTGCTCGGCACCGTGCTGGGCGTGATGATCACCTTCGCCTCGGTGGCGGCGGCCGGCGAAGTCAACGTCAACGCCATCGCGCCCGGCATCTCGGCGGCGCTGGCGGCGACCGTCACTGGCTTGTTCGTCGCCATCCCGTCGCTGTTTGGCTACAACTACCTGCTGACGCGCGCCAAGGAATGCAGCGCGGACATGCAGGTCTTCGTCGACGAGTTCGTCACCCGGGTCGCGGAGCAGTACCGCGGGGCCGGCGCGAACCCGCAGCACGGCTGACGGAGCGCCTGCCATGCAAGTCCAGGAAGACAAGCCGTTCGACGACATCAACATCACGCCGATGCTGGATCTGTCCTACGTGCTGCTGGTGATCTTCATCATCATGTGCACGGCCTCGGTGCAGGGCATCAAGGTCAACCTGCCGAAGGCCAGCAGCCAGCCGGCGCTGGCCAAGCCGAAGACCGTCGCGATCACCATCACCAACGACGGCAAGATCTTCATGGATGCCGTGCCGGTGACGCTCGAGGAACTGGGCGCCCGGCTGCGCCAGAAGAAGGCTGAAGTGCCGGATCTGCCGGTGGTGGTGCGCGGTGACGGCGAGACGCAGTACCACAACGTCGTCGATGTGCTGAGCCTGCTCGGCCAGCTCGACATCACCCAGCTGGGCCTCGTGACCCAGCGGCTGGTGCAGTAGTCACGCCGCGGCCGACATGACCGAAACCCCGATGCCGCGCCGTTCTGCGCGCCGCTGGCTGCTGCTGGCGGCGGCACTGCTGCCCGCGGGTGGCGTGGCCTGGCTGCTGCTGTCCGGTGGCGACAAGCACCCGCCGCGCAAGGTGGTGCCGGCAGTGGTGCAGCTAAAGCTGATCGCACCGCCCCCGCCGCCACCACCGCCGCCACCCCCGCCGCCGAAGGATCTGCCGGAGCCGGTGAAGCTCAAGACGCCGGAACTCAAGGTCGATCAGTCGCCGCCGGAGCCGACGCCACCGGCACCCGGCCCGAAATCCGACGCGCCACCGGGTCCGCCGGCGCTCGATGCGGCCGGCGAGGGCGCCGGCGACGGCTTCGGCCTCGAAGGCCGGCCGGGCGGCGGTGCCTACGGCGGCGGGGGCGGCGGGGGCGGCGGCAGCATCGGCAGCTATGTCGATGGCCAGATCCGCAACCGCATGCTCGACGCGATGCGCAAGCGCAAGCGGCTGCGCGAGCAGAAGTCGCAGATCGACCTCGCGCTGTGGTTCAGCCCGGAAGGGCGTCTCGAGAAAGTCGAGGTGCTGCGCTCCAGCGGCAAGCCGGACCTGGACCAGCTTTATGTCGATGCCGCGCGCTCGTTTGATCTCAGCGGTGTGCCGCAGATCGCCAGCGTGCCGCAGCCGCGCCGCCTGCGGCCCGGCAGCCGCGAACGCAGCGCCGACGGCTACAGCCTCGATTGATCCGTCGCCGCGTTCGCCTCCTTTTCGTCAACCCCTTGCGCCTCATGAACGATTTCCCGAAAGCCTCGTGCAGTTCCCTCCGGTTGACCGCCATCGCGGCGGGCGTCGGCCTGCTGGTCGGCCTGCCGTCTGGTGGCGAGGCAGCCGATGCGGTGCGGCACGTCGTCGCGCAGGGCGAGGTGCTGTCGACCATCGCGGCGCGCCTGTGTCCGCCGAACACGCCGGCCTGCGTCTGGCAGCAGTCGGAAGCGATCTACCGCGCCAATCCAAAGGCTTTCCGCGGCGCACCGGAAGCGCTGATTGCCGGCAGTACGCTGCTGCTGCCGGCGGCCCAGGCGCCGAGCGGCGAGGCGGCCA
>CAYPJK010000173.1:0-6582 GCA_964411025.1 uncultured Nevskia sp. | reverse complement strand
CCTTGCCAAGCTGCTCCGAATACAGCGCCCAGCCCTCGACGTAGGCGGTATAGCCGCCCTGCTGCCGAAACGGCGGCAAGTCCGGCAAGGTCTGGGCGATCGACACCTGCATGTGATGGCCGGGCGAACCTTCGTGGTAGGCGGTGGATTCGATGGTCAGCAGCGAGCGGTGCGCGAAATCGCCGGTGTTCACATAGATCAGGCCGGGCCGCTTGCCGTCCGGCGAACCTTGCAGGTACGACGCCCCCGGCGCTTCCTGCTCGCGATAGGCCTCGACTGCCCGCACCTGCACCGCTGACTTCGGCAGCAGCCCGAACAGCTTCGGCAGCATCGGCGCCATCTGCGCGTTGTACTGCCGGTAGCGGTCCAGGATCTGCTCCGGCGAACTGGCAAACGTGTCGCGATCCTGCTTCAGCGCCGCGCGGAAGCTGGCCAGATCGTCGTAGCCGAAGCGTCGCGCGATCGCCGCTTGCTCGGCCTCGATGCGCGCCACTTCCCTGAGCCCCAGTTCGTGGATCGCCTTCGGGCTCAGGTCGGTGCTGGTCTGGCTGCGCACCAGATAGCGATACAGCGCCTCGCCGTTCGGCAGCGCCCAGATGCCCGGCTGCAGCCGTCCGCGCGGGGCATAGTCACGGCGGACGAACTGCGCCAGCCGCCGGTAGGCCGGTCGCACCTTGCCATCGATCGCCGCAACGATCGCCGCTGTGAGCCGGGCGCGATCCGCCGCCGCGATGCGCTCCGGCATCCGCGCCAGCGGCGACGCGAAAGCACTGTCGAGCCCTGCCGGCCGGGCGATCGACTCGCACTGCACGGCCACCTTTTCAAGCAGGAACTTCGGCGGCACCAGCCCGGCCGCGAGACCAGCGCGCGACAGCGCGATCAGCTGGTCGATCTGCACCGGCATCGCATTCAGGCGCGCCAGCCAGTCCTCGTAATGCCGCACGCTGTCGGTCGGCACCACGGCGGCGAACTGCGGGTATTGCAGCTGCGCGCCATTGGTCTGGTCCAGCGGCATCAGGTTCAGCTTCAGCCGCAAGCTTTCCAGCGCATCGCGCAGCTGATCGATCATCAGCGTGCGGTTCAGCCGCTCGACCTCCGGGAAGTCGCGGCTGTCGACCGCTTCGAAGCGCGCCAGCCAGTGCGCCAGCGAGGCCTGCCGGGCGGCGCTGGCGGCCAGCGAGTTGTCGCTCCAGCGATCGTTGTAGCGGTCGTCGCCCAGCACGGTCGCGAATTCCGGGCTCTGCTTCAGCGTGTCCTGCCAGTGCTCGGCGAGCAGGCTGTCGAGCGCCTTCCGGCGGGCGTCCAGCGTCGGTGCCGGATCATCGGCGTGGGCGGCGGGAACTGGCAGCCAGACGCTGCCGAGCAGCAGGAACAGCACGGAGATGCAGCGGCGCGCAGGGCGGGTCATCGGCTGGAGCATGGGTTCAGATCAGGATACGGGCAGCATCAGACCGAGCGTGTCGCCATCGCCGGTGGCACCCGGGATGCACGCCGCGCCGGCCCCAGCACGGCCAACTGGCCCAGCAGCCACAGGCTCAGGCAGCCGACCGGCACGTAGTACCACGGCATCGCCTCGGTCTGGTAGTGACGGATCAGCCAGACATTGAAGCCGTAGGCAAGCGCCGTGCCGAGCAGCAGCCCGATGCTGGTGATGACGAAGTTCTCGGCCAGGAAGTAGCGCAGGATCGCGCCGCGCGTGGCGCCCAGCGCGCGCCGGGTGCCGATCTGCTTGGTCCTCTGAGTGACCCAGAAGCTCGCCATGCCGACGATGCCGAGCGCGGTGATCACCAGCAGCGAGGCGATCACCACGCCGAGGATGATCATCATCGCCCGGTCACCGGCATAGGCCTCGGCGCGTACCTTTTCCAGCGTCTTGCCTTCGCGGACGATGCGGCTCGGATTGATCTCGGCCAGCTTCGCCTCGGCCGCCTTCATCACGGCGTCGCGCTGCCCGGGTGCCGCGCGGATGATGTAACGCGTGAACGCGCCTTCGTTGATGACTTCCGGCAGCACGGTGGCGAACTCGACGACTTCCTCGTTGTGCACCCACGGCGCCTGCAGGCGGTCGACGACGCCGATCACCGTCGAGGCATCGGCTTCGGTGTCGAGCCACACGGTCTTGCCGACCGGGTCCTGTCCCGGCCACAGCTTGTGGCCGAGCGCTCGGCTGATGATGATCACCGGCGGCCAGCCTTCGGTCTTGCGGGTCCGTTCGCCGAGTTCCTCGGGCCGGAACATGCGCCCGGCAATCAGCTGTGCGCCCATCGCCGTCAGTGACTGGTCATCGCTGAAGTACATCGCCGAATAGGCCGACGACGTCTTCTGTTCCCGGGTCAGCGACAGCCCGGAACTCCAGCCGCCGTTGGTCATCGGCAGCGAGTTGATCGGCGCTGCCGCGACCACGCCGGGCAGCGCCCGCAACATGGCCAGATCGTCGGCGATGGCGTTCTTCAGGTTGAAGTCGGCGCCGAAGCCGATCGAGGCGAGGATGAAGGTGTCGGCCTCGTTCATGCCGCTCGGGCGCTCCATCAGCGCCGCGCGCTCGCTGATGATGAAGAGGCTGTTGCAGACGATCGCCAGCGTCAGTGCGATCTGCAGGCCCAGCAGCACCAGCGCCACGCGGGAGCGCATCAGCGCCGACAGGATCGGTCGAAGTTCCATGCGCTTTCTCCTACTGGGTCTTGAGCTGGGACGCCGGCTGCACGCGGCAGGCGCGCCAGGTCGGGAACAGGCCCGCCAGTGTGGCCGACAGCACCGACAGCAGCAGGGTTACGGCGACCATCGTCCAGTCCAGTTCGGTGATGGTCTTGAACTCGCTGTACAGCGCGCGCACGCCCATCAAGCCGAGGCCGGTCAGCGCCAGGCCGACCAGACCACCGCTGATGCCGACCACGCCGGCTTCGACGAGATGCTGCAGGAACAGCTGGCCGCGGCTGGCGCCGAGCGCGCGGCGCAAGCCGATCTCGCCGCTCTTCCGCATGAACTTGGCCAGCAGCAGGCCCACGGTGTTGACCAGGCAGACGGCCAGGAACGCGAAGGCCAGCCCGACCTGGATCTCGACGTCGCGCGACACCACTTCCTGCAGCGCCAGCCACTCGTTGACATCCGGCAGCAGGGTCGCCAAGGGGCGCTCGAAGCGGCCGAGCTTTTTCTGCTCCATCACATAGGCATCGAGAAAGCGCTTGTACTCCGCTTCCCGCGCCGTGCTGTCGAGCTGCACCCAGAACTGGATCCAGATGCAGTCGGAAGCGAGGTAGCCCTCCCAGCTCGGCGCTGGCGCCTTGAAGCAGCTGTTGTTGCCGGTCGACTGCACGCGCAGCTCGATCGCGGTGGTGAACGGAATGAAGGCTTCCTCGGGATCGGTCAGTGCGCCGACCGTCAGATCGAAGTACTTGACCCTTGGCTGCCAGTGGTCGAGCACGCCGACCACGGTGTAGTCGACGCCGTCGAAGCGCACGGTCCGGCCGGTGGAGTCGGCGCCGCCGAACAGCTTTTCGTTGGTCGCCTCGGTCAGCACGGTGACCCGCGCCCGCGCCTCGTCCTGGTCGCGGCTCCACGGCCCGCCGTAGCGGAACGGCGGTTCGAACGTCGGGAAGAAGTCCTGGTACGTCGCACGGCCGAGTGCGAGGTAGGGCTTGATCTCCGGGCCGCCACCGTCGCCGGCCGGCTGCACCGGCAGCACCACCTTGTACATCGCCACCTGCCGATCAGCCTTGCCGGCCGCCATCAGCGCCGTGGCGTCGAGATAGGTCAGCTGGTCCGGCAGCCGGCCCTTTTCTTCGTCATAGGCCTGGTTGATGTCCCAGTTGTCGAGCTGCACGACGTGCAGCCGGTCTGACTTCCATGGAATCGGGTCGCTGCCCATCAGGTGGAACACCGTCAGGCTGGTCATGCTGGCGGCAATGCCGAGCGCGATGCCGAACACCATCAGCGCGGTCAGCACCGGGTTGCGGCGCAGGCTGCGGAGGCCGAGGTGGAGGTAATAGCCGAACATGGTCGTGCGCTCCCTGCCCGCTCAGGCCTGGGCCGACTGCAGCGGCGGCGCCCCGACACTGCGCAGCCGCGGCTCGGCCTGGATGTCGACCACCTGGCCGTCGATCACGTGGACATTGCGCTGCGCGCGGGCGGCCAGTTCCGGATCGTGGGTGACCATGATGATGGTCGCGCCCTCGGCGTGGAGCTCCTCCAGCAACTGCATCACGCCGCGCGCCATCTGGGTGTCGAGATTACCCGTCGGTTCGTCGGCCAGCAGGATCTTCGGCGAGCCGGCCAGCGCCCGGGCAATCGCGACGCGCTGCTGCTGGCCGCCGGACAACTCCGATGGATAGTGCTTCATGCGCGCCGACAGCCCGACACGGTTCAGCGCCTGCTCGATGCGCCGGCGGCGGTCGGCGGCATTGAACCCGCGGTAGCGCAGCGGCACGTCGACGTTATCGAACAGGTTCAGGTCCGGAATCAGGTTGAATCCCTGGAAGATGAAACCGATCTTCTCGTTGCGCAGCCGGGAGCGCGCCGCGTCGTTCATGCCGCGCACGTCGACGCCGTCGAGGAAGTACTCACCGCCGCTGAATTCCTCGAGCAGGCCGGCGATGTTCAGGAAGGTGGTCTTGCCCGAGCCGCTCGGGCCGGTCACGGCCACAAACTCGCCGTTCTTCACGTGGATCGAGAAATCGCGCAGCGCATGCGTCTCGATCAGGTGCGTGCGGTAGACCTTGGACAGGTGGTGCATCTTCAGCATGGCTGCGACCTCGAATGAATCGTTGTCGGGAATCGGACCGCCGCAGGGGCAGCGATGATCAGGGGCACGGCGGTCGCCGCGCGGTTCAATGCAGCACCACACGCTGCGCGCCGTTGAATTCGTCGGTGCCGGAAATCACGATCCGGTCGCCGGCCTCGAGGCCGGACAGGATCTCGACCTGGTTCAGGCTGGTGGCACCGGTCTCGATGCTGACCCGCTCGGCGACATCGCCGCGGATCACGTAGGCCACCCGTCCGCCACCGGCGTCGATGAACGGGCCCCGGTGGACGGTCAGCACGTTCTTGCGTTCGTCGAGCAGCACCCGCGCCGACAGCCGCTGGTTCTGGCGCAGGCCCTCCGGCACGGCGTCGGCGAAGCGCACGCGGGCGGCCACCTGGCCGGCCACCACTTCCGGCGACACGGCACTGATCTCGCCTGGCCACGGCCGGCCGCCGTGGTTGATCTGCGCCGGCATGCCCGGCGCCAGTTCGCGGGCGAAGCTTTCCGGCACCTTGATCTCCAGCTCGAGGCGGCTCAGGTCGACCACGGTCAGCAGCGGCGCATCGCGCGCCACGCTGGCCCGCTCGGCCACCATCAGCTGGCCGACCTGCCCGGACACCGGCGCGCGCAGCGCCAGCGTCTCGACCTGGCGCGCCAGATCGCCAACCAGCAGCTGCTGGCGATCGCGCGCCAGCTTCTTCGACTCGATATCGAAACGGATCTGCTCCGGCTCCAGCGCCAGGTCCTCGCGCGCCCGGCTCAACGCGAAGTCGGCTTTTTCCAGCGCGTCCTCGTTGCGCAGCACCTGAAGTTCCGAATAGGCGCCCTGTTCGAAGGCCTTGCGGCTGCGCTCGACCTCGCGGGCTGCGGTCTTGCGGTCGACCTCGGCGCGATCGACCGCTTCCTGCACGGTCATCTGCTGGCGGCGCGCGGCCAGCTTGGCGCGCTGCCAGTCGATGTCCAGCGCTGCCAGCTGGGCCCGCTCCTGGGCCAGCCGGTTGCTCAGCTCCGGGCTGTCGATGATCGCCAGCACGGTGTCGCGCTCGACCCGGTCGCCGGCCTGCACCTTCAGCGCCACGGTGCCGGCGGCGGCGGCATACAAGGTCGGGCTGACCGCCGCGACCACGCGGCCGTCGGCGGCGATGTCGCGGACGAAATCGCCGCGCGCCACGGTGGCTACGTTCAGTCGCGCCAGAGTCGCCGTCGCCTCGGCGGACAGCGTCCGCCGGGCCACCGGCACCGCCCAGGCCAGCAGCAGCACAACGCTCAGCCCGGCCACGATCCACGGCATCCGTCGGCGCCAGCCGGGCGCGGCGGCGATCACCCGATCCTGGGCGGCCGTGTCACGAAACATGAAGGGGCTCCCGGCTAGCGCCGAAGGCGCTGCGGATGATGCGGCGGCAGGACGGCCGCAGGGCTGAAGGCAGAGGCATCGCGATCCCCTAGACCCAGATCGTCGGGTCGGCCGGCCGGCGCTTGACCAGCCGCAGGTTGCAGCCAGTGTTCGGCGCCGCCGGGTGACGGGAAGGCGGTGCCTCGAAACCGGCGGCGGCGCTGCGCCGGCACGGAATGCCGGTGCTCGGCTCGACGGTGCCGGCGATGATCGGCGCCGCCGAAGGCTGTGCCGACAACGATGGCTGCGGTGCCGGCGCGGTCAGGCTGTCGGTGCTGCCGCGCAGCACGCCGTGACTGCCGATCGCCGTCAGCAGCGGCAGGCTCAAGGCCAACCCGGTCAGCAGCACCCCGATCCGCTTGCCCATCGTCGTTCTCCCCGTCTGGTCCAGGGTCCGACAGCGCAATCGCCGTGCCGGCCGGGAAAATGCCGCCAAGCCTTTGGCGAGATT
>CAYPJK010000172.1:6290-6587 GCA_964411025.1 uncultured Nevskia sp. | reverse complement strand
CACGCCGCTGCCGCCGAGAACGACCAGCCGCTGTTCCGCCATCTGGGCGGCCTGCAGGCCGACACCCTGCCGGTGCCGATGATGAACGTCATCAACGGCGGCGCCCATGCCGACAACAACATCGACATCCAGGAATTCATGATCCTGCCGGTCGGTGCCAGCAGCTTCTCGGAAGCGATGCGCACCGGCGCCGAGATCTTCCACACGCTGAAGAAGGTGCTGCACGGCCGCAAGCTGAACACCGCTGTCGGCGACGAAGGCGGCTTCGCGCCGAATCTGGAATCCAATGAAGCCGCG
>CAYPJK010000172.1:0-6280 GCA_964411025.1 uncultured Nevskia sp. | reverse complement strand
CTCGGCCGCCGGCTACAAGCCGGGTGTCGACGTGTTCCTCGGCCTTGACGTCGCCTCCAGCGAGTTCTTCAAGAAGGGCAAGTACCACCTCGAAGGCGAGGGCAAGCAGTTCTCGGCCGACCAGTTCACCGACTACCTGGCCGGCCTTGTCGACCGCTACCCGATCATCTCGATCGAGGACGGCTGCGCCGAAGGTGACTGGAAGGGCTGGGGCCTGCTGACCGAAAAGCTCGGCGCGAAGGTGCAGCTGGTCGGCGACGACCTGTTCGTCACCAACACCAAGATCCTCGCCGAAGGCATCATCCGCGGCATCGCCAACTCGATCCTGATCAAGCCGAACCAGATCGGCACGCTGACCGAAACCCTGGCCGCGATCCGCATGGCCACCGACGCCGGCTACTCGGCGGTGGTCTCGCACCGCTCGGGCGAAACCGAGGACGCGACCATTGCCGACATCGCCGTCGGTACCGCCGCGACCCAGATCAAGACTGGCTCGCTGTGCCGCTCCGATCGCATGGCCAAGTACAACCAGCTGCTGCGCATCGAGCGCACGCTCGGCAGCCGCGCCAATTATCCGGGCGCTGCCGGCTTCCCGGTCGCGGTCGGCAAGTAAATCCCAGGGCCATGCCATGAACCGCCGCGTCGCCGTTGCCATCCTGAGCGTGATGCTCGCCGGCTTGCAGTACCGGTTCTGGATGGGTGACGGCGGCGTCTACGAAACCGGCCGCCAGCGCGTGGCGGTGGAATCGCGGATCGCCGACAACGCGCGCCTGCAGCTGCGCAATGCGGCCTTGCAGGCGGAAGTCGACGATCTGCGGGCCGGTGGTGCGGCCATTGAAACCCATGCCCGGAAGTCGCTGGGCATGGTCAAGCGGGACGAAACCTTCTTCCTCGTCGTCAACGCGACTGCCGGCCGCGATGTCGCCACGCCCTGATCGGCCGCTGCCGATCCTGCGATGACCGCCAGCCCGCGCCGCAATGGCGGCCCGACACCGCGTTACTGGGCGGTGCTGCCATCGGCCGGCGGCGGTGCCCGCATGGGACTCGGCAAGCCGAAGCAGTACCTGAACCTGCGCGGCCGGGCACTGCTTGAATGGAGCCTGGCGCCGTTCCTCGATGCTGGCTGGATCGACGGCGTGGCGCTGGTGCTGGCGCGCGGCGACAGCGAGTTCGCCAAGCTGCCGATCGCCCGTCATCCGAAGATCATCACGGTGACCGGCGGCGCGGCCAGGGTCGATTCGGTGCTCGCGGGCCTGGCGGCGATCTCGGCGGTCAGCCAGCGTTTGCAGGCGCCGGTCTATACGCTGATCCACGATGCGGCGCGTCCCTGTCTGACGGTCGATGACATCGAGCGCCTGCGCGACGACGCCAGCGACGACAACGGCGGTCTGCTGGCGCTGCCGATGACCGACACACTGAAGCGGGCTGCGCGCGAGCGCAGCGCCGGCACGCTGGATCGTGCGGATCTCTGGCGGGGCCAGACGCCGCAGCTGTTCCGGCTCGATCTGCTGCGCAATGCGCTGGAACGCAGCCGTGGCCGGACGCCAGCGTTCGACGACGAGGCGGCCGCGATGGAGGCCGCCGGCTACAAGCCGCTGCTGCTGCGCGGCCGGGAGTCGAACCTCAAGGTCGTCTGGCCGGAAGATCTGCCGCTGGCCGAGTTCTGGCTGTCGCGGCAGGAATACGCGCGCTGATCATTCACGGTGCCTCCAGCCAGATCCGCCAGGTTTCGCTGCCGTTGACCTGCAGAGAATAGGTGCCCGGTTTCTCGATCAGGTAGACATCCTCGCCGCCGCCATGCAGCACGAGGTTCTGCGCAACCTTGCCGTCACTGTGGCGCAGGTACATCACGAAGATCGCGCCGTCGCTCTGGTAGCGCAGACGCTGGGGTGTGGCAATCGTGAACGGCTCGGTGGTAAAGCCGTGGCGGCCGGCAAAGCGGGGCGGCGAATGGCGCACCGCCAGCGCGTCGAAGCAGAGCAGCCTTGGTGCCGGATCAGCCACCGCCCGGCAGGCCTGCAGCTCGCCGGGGATGTCGATGCTGCCGGCCGTCGCGCGCTGCGTGATCGCCAGCAGCAGCGCCAGCGTCCGCAGGCCGGTGGCCGGCGTTTTGAGCGGGCTCACTTCGCGGGTTTCGCCTGACCTTCCTCCCAGGCCTTGGTGCCGGTCTGCCAGTGCTGCGGGCAGCCGGTGCAGCCTTCCATCAGCGCGTCCTGGAAAATCGCGAAGCGGATCAGCGCGCCTTCCATCGTCGCGTTCGACAGGTTGGCTTCGTAGAACTTGGTTTCCTGCAGATCGGTGCTGATGAACTTCGCGCCGTCGAAGTTGGCGCCCTTGGCCATCGCCTTCTCGAGCGTGGCGGCGGTCAGGTCGGCGCCGCTCAGGTCGGACTTGGCCATCCGCACGAAGCGCAGGTCGGCGCCGCGCAGGCTGGCCTGGGCGAGCTTGGCGCCGCCCATGAAGGCGATCTCCAGACGGGCGCCATCCAGATTGGCGCCGTTGAGCCGGGCGCCGTTCAGGTTGGCGTGACGCAGGTCGGCGCGGGCGAGGTTGGCACCGTCGAGCTGCGCGCCTTCGAGGTTGGCGTGGCGCAGGTCGGCATGGCGGAGGTCGACACCCGGGCACTCGGTTTTCGGGGCGATCAGGCAGCCGTTGATGACCCAGGGATCGGGCCGCTCGATGGTATTGACGATGACGTTCACGGCTTGGGCGGGCAGCGCCAGTGCAAGGCCGATCAGCGCAGGGGGGACGAATTTCATGGTGCGGGTCCTGAAAAAAATCAGCCGGCCGTCCGTTGCACGGAAGGCCGGCCGAATCTAGTAAAGGTCGTGACCTTGCCTAGAGGAGTCGTGACGGTGCCGGTTCTGGCGAACGGCGGCACCGCGGGGAAAGAGGCTCAATCGGCGCGGGCGACCGCCTTGTCGCTGCTGCTGTCGGCGACGCTTTGCGGAATCTCGAAGACCCAGAACGAGCCGCCCTGCGAGACCGGCTTGGTCAGATCCGCCATGTCGCCGCCCCACAGCGGCACGGCGCCGCCGTAGCCGGATGCCACGCCGACGTACTGGCGGCCCCCGTCTTCCCAGGTGATCGGTGAGGACACCACGCCGGAGCCGGTCTGGAATTTCCACAGTTCCTTGCCGGTCTTGGCGTCGAAGGCCTTGAAGTAGCCGTCGCTGGTGCCGGTGAACACCAGATTGCCCTTGGTTGCCAAGGTGCCCGACCACAGCGGCAGCGGCTCCTTGGCTTCCCAGACGATCTTGCCGCTCTTCGGGTCCATCGCCCGCAGCACGCCGACGTGGTCTTCGAACTGACGCTTGATGCGGAAGCCCTGGCCGAGATACGCCGCGCCCTTCTTGTAGGTGACGTTCTCGGTCCAGTAGTCCTCGCTCCAGTCGTTGGAGCCGATGTAGAACAGGCCGGTCTCGGGGCTGTAGGACATCGGATTCCAGTTCTTGCCGCCGAGGAAGTTCGGCGTGACCTGGATGGTCTTGCCCTTCGATTCGCCGGCCTCCGGCTGCGGCGGACGCTGGCCCGGGTTCTCGATCGGCCGGCCGGTCTTCAGGTCGAAGCCCTTGGCCCAGCTGATGTTCGGCACGAACGGGTAGGCACCGATCAGCGAGGTCGGCTTGTTGATCTTGCCGTCGCGGGCGGTCAGCTTGTCGGTATCGGTGACGAAGAAGAAGCCGTTGCGGTCGGCGTGGGCGCCGGCGCGGATCTTCTTGCCGTCCTTTTCCAGGTCGAACAGGATGATTTCGTTGTTGCCGGAGAAGTCCCAGGCATCGTTCGGCGTGTGCTGGAAGAAGCCGACCGGCTCGCCGGTCGACGGGTCGATGTAGACCTGCCCGGAGGTGTACAGCGAGTCGCCCGGCGTGCGCTTCCAGGTGTTCCACGGCGCCGGGTTGCCGGTGCCGACGACGATGGTGTTGGTCTTTTCGTCGAACGCGGCGGTCTGCCACGGCGCACCGCCGCCGTGATGCCAGGCTTCGACCTTGGTCTTGCCGTCCTTCTCGTTCGGCCAGCTCGGCGCCTTGGCGTCGCCGGTGGTGGTCGAGTCCTTGCCGTTCAGGCGGCCCATGTGGCCCTCGACCAGCGGTCGCATCCAGATTTCCTTGCCGGTATCCGGATCGCGGGCGTACAGGCGGCCGACGACGCCGAATTCGTCCCCCGAGGAGCCGTGGATCAGCAGTACCTTGCCGCTTTTCTGATCCTTGATGATGGCCGGCGCGCCGGTCATCGTGTAGCCGGCAGTGTGGTCTTCGAACTTCTCCGACCAGACCACTTTTCCGGTCTTGGCGTTGAGCGCGACGATGCCGGCGTCGAGCGTGCCGAAATAGACCTTGTCGCCATAGATCGCGGCGCCGCGGTTGACCACGTCGCAGCAGGGACGGATGTCGTCCGGCAGCCGGTGCGAGTACGACCACAGCTTCTTGCCGGTCCTGGCATCGAGCGCGAACAGGCGCGAGTAGGAGCCGGTCACGTAGATCACGCCGTCGTGCATCAGCGCCTGGCTTTCCTGGCCACGCTGTTTCTCGTCACCGAAGGAGAACGACCACTTCGGCGTCAGCGAGGCGACGTTGCCGGCGTTGATCTTCTCCGCCGGGCTGAAGCGCTGCGCCTTCGGGCCAAAGCCGTAGGCCAACACGTTCTCGGTGCTGGCCTGATCGTTCTGGATGTCTTCCCAGGTGACCAGCTTGTCGGCCCGGGCGCTGCCGCCGGCGGCCATTGCGATCAGTCCTGCGGAAATGGCGGCGGCCAGCGGCTGCAGGCGGCGCGGCTTGGGATGCGTCATGGATGTCCTCCTGATGTGGTTCTGTCTTGGCGTCCGGCGGGCTTGCGCCACCGTGCGGAAGGACTGTAGGGAGGGCTGCATGAGGGGCGCCTGAGACCGGTCTGAGAAGCTTCTCAGGCGCTGCCGGCCGCGGGATCGAGGCTGCCGGCGTCTGGCGCGAGGCCGATGCGGCAGCCGATGCCGCGCACGGTGGCGATTTCGGTTTCGCTGCCGTGGGCTTTCAGCTTGCGACGCAGATAGCCGAGATAGACATCGACGGTGTTGATGCTGAGTTCGCCGTTGTTGCCCCAGGCGCCGGCCAGCAGGCGTTCGCGGCTCACCACTTCGCCGGCGTGGCGGGCCAGGTACAGCAGCAGATCGAACTCGCGGCGGGTCAGGCTGATCAGCTGGCCGGCGCAGCTGACCTCGCGGGCGCGCACGTCGATCGACAGGTCCGCCACCTGCAGCAGGCTGCGCTCCGGGCCGGCGGAGCCGCGCCGTGCCAGCACCTTGACTCGCGCCAGCAGCTCGTCGAACGCGAACGGCTTGGTCAGGTAGTCGTCGGCGCCGTTGCGGAAGCCGTCGAGCTTCTCGTCGAGCGAATCGCGCGCCGTGAGCATCAGGATCGGCACCATCTGTCCCGCCTCGCGCAGGTAGCGCGCCAGCGAGCAGCCGTCGCCATCGGGCAGCATCAGGTCGAGGATCAGCACCGCGTAGTCGGCGCCGGTCAGTTGTCGCGGCACGCCGCTGATGCCACGCAGCCACTGCACGCTGAAACCTTCTGCGGCCAGGCCGCGCGTGACGAAGCGGCCGATGCCGGGATCGTCCTCGACCAGCAGGATGCTGTTGCCGTTCACCGAGCCTCCTCGAGCGGAAATTCCATGCGCACCACCAGACCGCCGTCGTAGGCGTTGCGGGCGCTGATCCGCCCGCCATGCTGTTCGCTGACCCAGCGCGCGACCGCCAGGCCCAGGCCGGCGCCGCCGCGCTCGCGGCCATCGACGGTCTGGTAGTACGGGTCGAAGATCTTCGGCAGCATGTCCGCCGAGAGGCCCGGCCCCTGATCGGCAATCTCGATTGCATGGCACTGCGGACCGTGCTCGATCCGGGCGCTGACCCGGCCATCGGCCGGCGAGAACTTCACCGCGTTGTCGATCAGCGCCAGCGTCGCCTGCCGGATCCAGCTGGCATCGCCGGTGATCCAGGCGGGCTCGCTGCCGGCGTCGGTTTCCAGAAACACGCTGCTCGACCGCGCGTAGGCCTCGGCCACCGTGGCGGCTTCGCGCAGGCCGTCGCGCAGGCTCATGCGCTCGCGCTCGATCTGCACGCGGCCATCCTCCGAACGGGCCAGACCGATCAGATCGTTGAGCCGGCGGCGCAGGTAGCCGCTGGTGGCCAGGATGTGCTCGAGCGCGCTGCGGTAGCCGTCGATCGATTCATCGCGGCTGCGCAGCGCCACCTCGGCTTCGCCGCTGAGCACGGTCACCGGGGTGCGCAGTTCGTGGCTGATCT
>CAYPJK010000171.1:0-6588 GCA_964411025.1 uncultured Nevskia sp. | reverse complement strand
GACCGGTGCGGCCCTGGTGCTGGACGCCGACGCGATCACCGTCTTCCGCGAGCCCAACGTCCAAGGCCCGAACCTCGTCCACTTCATCCGGCCATGAAAGCAAAGAGCCGCCCGGTCTCTCGACCGGGCGGCTCCTCAGCCAGCGTTGCAGCGCCGGGAATCGATCAGTTGACGACCGGATTCAGCTCGCCCTTGCCGTAACGGGCCGCCATCTTGTCGAGGTGGATGACCTTGATCTTCGAGGCCTTGCCGGCGCTCTCGAACGCTTCGAAACGGGCCTGGCAGATGTCCTTGGCGGCAGCGGTGGCGACCTTCAGGTAGCCGCGCGGATCGAACTCTTCCGGCTTGTCGCCCATGTAGCGGCGGATCGCGCCGGTCATCGCCAGACGGATGTCGGTGTCGATGTTGATCTTTCGCACGCCGTGCTTGATGCCTTCGCGGATTTCCTCGACCGGCACGCCGTAGGTTTCCTTGATGTTGCCGCCGTACTTGCGAATGATCTCCAGCCATTCCTGCGGCACGCTGGACGAGCCGTGCATCACGAGATGGGTGTTCGGGATGCGGGCGTGGATTTCCTTGATGCGGCTGATCGCCAGCACGTCGCCGGTGGGCGGACGGGTGAACTTGTAGGCGCCGTGGCTGGTGCCGATGGCGATGGCCAGCGCGTCGACGCCGGTGGCCTTGACGAATTCGGCCGCTTCGTTCGGGTCGGTCAGCAGCTGCGAGTGATCAAGCTTGCCTTCGGCACCGACGCCGTCTTCTTCACCGGCCATGCCGGATTCCAGCGAGCCGAGGCAGCCCAGTTCGCCTTCGACCGACACGCCGACGGCATGCGCCATTTCGACGACGCGGGCGGTGACGCGGACGTTGTAGTCGTAGTCGGCAGGGGTTTTCTGATCTTCCTTCAGCGAGCCGTCCATCATCACGGACGAGAAGCCCGAGCGGATCGACGCCTGGCAGGACGCCGGGCTGGCGCCGTGGTCCTGGTGCATGCAGATCGGGATATGCGGGTACGACTCGATGGCGGCTTCGATCAGGTGGCGCAGGAACGGTTCGCCGGCGTACTTGCGGGCGCCGGCCGAGGCCTGAAGGATCACCGGGCTGTCGCAGGCATCGGCGGCCTGCATGATCGCGGAGACCTGCTCCATGTTGTTGACGTTGAAGGCGGGCAGGCCGTAGCCGTGCTCGGCCGCGTGGTCCAGCAATTGGCGCAGGGAAATCAGTGCCATGGAAAGGTCTCTTGGGGTCTCTAGGGGGCGTGATGAGGGGCGGACGCGGGTCCGTCTGCAAGGGTAACCGACGCCGGCACCGGGCCGGAACAGGCAAGTGCGACTTCGGTCAGGGTCAGGATTACCCGGTCGGCACCGGCGTGTTCTGCCGGTTCGCCGCCGTTGTAGCCGTACGGCACCATCCAGACCGGCACGCCGGCATTGCGGGCGCAGGCCACGTCGATCGAGGAGTCCCCGACCATCAGGGTCCTCGCCGGCGCGGTGCCGAATACCTGCATCGCATGCCGAATCGGCGCCGGGTGCGGCTTTTTCTCCGCCAGCGTGTCGCCGCAGATCAGCAGATCGATCAGGGCCGGCAGCGGGCCACCGGCGAGCAACTGTTCGACGAAGCGGGTTTCCTTGTTCGAGACGATGGCGCACTTGACGCCAAGCGCGCGAAGCCGGGTCAGCGTCGACACGGTGTCGGCAAATGGCTGGCTCTGCGGCGCCAGCTGCGCGTAGTGGTGCTCGAAGCGAAGCAGGGCGGCGTCGATGTCGGCGTGGCGCTTCGCGTCCGGGGTGCCGGCAGGCGCAACGGTGTCGTAGGCCTTGGCGATGGTCTGGCGCACGCCGTGGCCGATGAAGAAGCGCACGGCGGCGATGTCGACTTTCGGCAACCCCTGTTCGGCGATTGCCAGGCTGACGGCAGCCCCGATTTCCGGCGCAGTTTCGAGCAGGGTGCCGTCGAGGTCGAACAGCACCGCGTCGAAAGGCCGGGTCATCGGCTAGTTGCTCGACCGATCGAAGACGGCCGGATCGCTGGCCGCTTCGACCACCTGCTGCGCTGCCTGTACGACAGCAGCGGCGGTGATGCCGAAGTACTCGTACAGCGCCGGGGCCGGCGCCGATTCGCCGAAGCTGGACATGCCGACGAAGGCACCGTCGAGGCCGATGTACTGGTACCAGCTGTCGGCGGTGCCGGCTTCCACGGCCACTCTCGGCAGCCCGCGCGGCAGCACGCTGGCCTTGTAGGCGGCGTCCTGGCGGTTGAAGACATCGGTGGACGGCATCGACACGACGCGCGCGCCGATGCCGAGCGCGGCGAGGCTGGCCTGCGCCTGTACGGCGAGCGTCACTTCCGAGCCGGTGGCGATCAGGATCACGTTCAGCGGCAGCGTCGAATCGGCGAGCACGTAGCCGCCGCGCTCGATCAGTGCCGCTGCCTCGTCGCCGTGCTTCTGCTGCGCCAGGTTCTGGCGCGACAGCAGCAGCGCCGCCGGGCCGTCATGACGCTCGACCGCTGCCTTCCAGGCGACGGCCGTTTCCAGCGCATCGCAGGGCCGCCAGACGTCGAGGTTCGGAATCGCGCGCAGCGAGGCCGCGTGTTCCACCGGCTGGTGCGTCGGGCCGTCCTCGCCCAGGCCGATCGAGTCGTGCGTCAGCACGTAGATCACGCGCTGCTTCATCAGCGCGCTCATGCGCATGGCGTTGCGCATGTAGTCGGAGAACACCGCGAAGGTGCCGCCGTACGGGATGAAGCCGCCGTGCAGCGCCACGCCGTTCATGATCGCCGCCATGCCGAATTCGCGAACGCCGTAGCTGACGTAGTTGCCGGCCGCACCGACGCTGTGGAACGCGGCGCTGGCCTTGGCGGCGGTCAGATTGGAACCGGTAAGGTCGGCCGAGCCGCCGAGCAGTTCCGGCACCGCCGGCACCAGTGTTTCGAGCGCCACCTGTGATGACTTGCGGGTCGCCACGGCGGCGGTCACGGCGGCAGCCGAGCTCAGCAGCGTCTGCGTGGTGGCCAGCCAGTCCTTGGGCAGCAGGCCGTGCTGGGTGCGCAGGAAGGCTTCAGCGTCCTGCGGGTAGGCCGCCTTGTAGGCGGCGAACGCGGCATTCCAGGCCGCTTCCCGGGCATCGCCGGCCGCGCGGGAATCCCAGGCGGCGCGGATGTCGTCCGGAATCTCGAATGGCCCGTGGTTCCAGTCGAGTGCCGCGCGGGTGGCGGCGACTTCGGCGGCGCCGAGCGCTGCGCCGTGGACTTCCTCGGTGCCGACCTTGTTCGGCGAGCCCCAGCCAATCTGGGTGCGGGCGATGATCAGGGTCGGCTTGGCGGTCTGCGACTTCGCCTCGACCGTGGCGGCCTCGATGGCGGCAACGTCATGGCCGTCGATCGGGCCGATGACGTGCCAGCCGTAGGCCTTGAAGCGGGCGGCGGTGTCGTCGCGGAACCAGCCTTCGACGTGGCCGTCGATCGAGATGCCGTTGTCGTCGTAGTAGCAGATCAGCTTGTTCAGGCCGAACACGCCGGCCAGCGAGCAGGCCTCGTGGCTGACGCCTTCCATCAGGCAGCCATCGCCGAGGAACACGAAGGTGCGGTGATCGACGATCGTGTGGCCGGGCTTGTTGTAGCGGGCGGCGAGCAGCTTTTCGGCCAGCGCCATGCCGACGCCGTTGGCGATGCCCTGGCCGAGCGGGCCGGTGGTGGTTTCGACGCCCGGCGTGATCGCGTATTCGGGGTGGCCGGCGGTCTTCGAATGCAGCTGGCGGAACTTCTTCAGTTCCTCGACCGGCAGGTCATAGCCGGCCAGGTTCAACGCGGCGTAGTGCAGCATCGAGCCGTGGCCGTTGGAAATCAGGAAGCGGTCGCGATCCGCCCACTTCGGGTTGTTCGGCGAATGCTTGAGATGATCGCGCCACAGCACTTCCGTGAGATCAGCCATGCCCATCGGCATGCCGGGATGCCCGGACTTCGCGGCTTCCACGCCATCGATGGCGAGAAAGCGGATGGCATTGGCGAGCCGGCGGCGAGCTGCCGCGGTGAGCGTCTGGGTCATGGCGTAGATCAGGTAAGGGGCGGAGCCGGCCTCAGGCGCGGCGCTTCTTGTCCATCAGACGCAGGATCATCGGGGTGAAGATCATCTGCATCGCGAGCCCCATTTTGCCACCCGGGCAGACGATGTTGTTCGGCCGCGTCATCATCGAGCCGTGCAGCATGCTCAGCAGGTACTGGAAGTCGATGCCCTTGGGATCGGCGAAGCGGATCACCAGCATCGACTCGTCGGCGGTCGGAATATCCCGTGCAATGAACGGGTTGGACGTGTCGACGGTCGGCACGCGCTGGAAATTCACATGGGTCCGCGAGAACTGCGGGCACAGGTGGTTGATGTAGTCCGGCATCCGCCGGAGGATCGTGTCGACCACCGCTTCCTGCGAGTAGCCGCGCATGTTCTTGTCGCGGTGCAGCTTCTGGATCCATTCCAGGTTGATGATCGGCACCACGCCGACCAGCAGGTCGACCGCCGCCGCAATGTTGTGATGCTCGTCCGCGTAGCCGCCGTGCAGGCCTTCGTAGAACAGCAGGTCGGTGTTTTCCGGCAGATCCATCCACGGCGTGAACGTTCCCGGCTCCTGCTGGAACGGGGCCGCCTCGTCGGCATCGTGCAGGTAGTGGCGGATCTTGCCGGTACCGGTCTTGGCGTAGGACCGGAACAGCTTTTCCAGTTCCTCGATCAGGTTCGCTTCCGGGCCGAAGTGGCTGAAGTGATTGTTTCCCTGGCTTTCATATTCCTTCAGGCGGGCTCGCATGCCAATCCGATCGAAGCGGTGGAAGGCGTCGCCCTCGACGATGCCCGGCTTGAGCTTTTCGCGGCGGAAGATGTGCTGGAACGCTTTCATCACCGTGGTGGTGCCGGCCCCGGAGGAGCCGGTCACCGCGATGATCGGATGCTTGACGGACATGGTCCTTTCCTCGTTTCGGCGCGCCCGGCGGTGATCGGGCAGCCGGTGATCTGGGACGCTCAGGCTTCCGAGCGGTACAGCGAGCGGTTGCTGAACAGCGGCGAGATGAACGGCCGGTCCTCGCCGGCATCGAATTCGGCGTGATAGCGCTCGATGCGCTCGACCTCGTTGCGGGAGCCGAAGATCACTGCCACCCGCTGATGCAGCGATTCTGCCGGCAGGTCGAGGATCGGCCCGCGCCCGTGGCTGGACGCGCCGCCGGCCTGCTCGATGATGAAGCTGACCGGATTGGCTTCGTACAGCAGCCGGAGCCGGCCCGGCTTCTTCGGGTCCTTGGTGTCGCGCGGGTACATGAACACGCCGCCCCGCATGAGGATGCGATGCACGTCGGCCACCATCGAGGCGATCCAGCGCATGTTGAAGTCGCGGCCGCGGATGCCGGTCTTGCCGGCCTTGCATTCCTCGACATAGCGCGACACCGGCGGTTCCCAGAAGCGCTCGTTGGACGTGTTGATCGCGAACTCGCTGCAATCCGGGGGAATGCGCAGGTCTTCGTGAGTCAGGATGAAGTTGCCGATCTCCCGGTCCAGCGTGAAGGCATGCGTACCCTTGCCGACGGTGATCACCAGCATCGTCGCCGGCCCGTAGATCGCGTAGCCGGCCGCCATCTGGCGGCGGCCGCTCTGCAGGAAATCCTCGACGGTCGGCTCGCTGTCCTTGTCATGGGCCAGCACCGAAAAGATGGTGCCGACCGAGACATTGATGTCGATGTTCGACGAGCCATCGAGCGGGTCGAAGTTCAGCAGGTAGCGTCCGCGCTTGAACTCCGGCGGGATGCGGATCGGCTCCTCGTTCTCCTCGGAGATCATGCCGGCCAGCGTGCCGCCCCATTCGCAGGCGTCGATCAGCGCGTCGTTCGACAGCACGTCGAGCTTCTTCTGCACCTCGCCCTGGATGTTGACCGCCTCGATGTTGCCGTGGAAACCGCCGAGCGCGCCTTTCGCCGACATTGCGGCAATCGATTTCACCGCCGCCGCGACGTCGACCAGCAGGCCGGCCAGCTGACCGTTGTCATCGACTTCATGCAGCTGTTCGATCAGGAATTTCGACAGCGTGGTTCTTCCGAGTTGCATGGCAGGCAGGCCTTTCAGGTCGGGTCGGCGGAGTCGGGCGTGTCGAACACGCGGGACGCGAGGATATCGGACGCAGAAAGCGTGCTCAGTGCATCGGCGGTGACATGGGGCTGTCCCTGGCCAATTCCCGCAAACAGCCGGTTGGCCTGGCGCAGCCGCGCACGGTCCAGCGCATTGCGTACCGACCGGGCGTTGGCGAAATTCGGCTGGGTGAGCCGCCGGCCAATGTAGCGGCTCATGGCGGTTTCGGCCTCGGCATCAAAGCGGTAGTTCATCGCGTCGACCATCCGGCTGGCGATCGACAGCAGTTCAGGCTGCGAGTAGTCGGGGAAGTCGATGTGGTGGGCAATGCGTGACGACATGCCCGGGTTCGAGCCGAAGAAGGTGTTCATCCGGTCCTTGTAGCCGGCCAGGATCACGACCAGATCGTCGCGGTTGTTTTCCATCACCTGCAGGAGAATCTCGATCGATTCCTGGCCATAGTCGCGCTCGTTCTCCGGCCGGTA
>CAYPJK010000170.1:0-6637 GCA_964411025.1 uncultured Nevskia sp. | reverse complement strand
GCCGAGCCTGCATCCGGCCACGCTGGCGCCGGGCTTCGCGCATCCCGAGCAGAACCGCTACGCGCGGCCGCTGAGCGCGATGGCGCACGGCATCCACCGGCACTTCTCGGCCTACGGAAATCCGGATTACGTGCCGGCGCCGACATCGCGCGTCGAGCAGTTGGTCTATGTGCAGAACACCGGTGGCGTGCTCGGCGGCGACGCAGCCGAGAATGCCCGCGCGCTGACCGCTCACCCTGCGATCAACCCGACCAAGGACCGCTCGTGGTCAGCCGATGTCACCTGGATCTTCCCCAACTTCAACATCGACTACTCCACCGGCGGTTTCTGGACCCACGAGTTCTGGCCGGTGGCCTACAACCGCACCAAGTGGGCCTTGAAGATCTTCATTCCGAAGACGATGTCGGTCCGGCATCGCCTGCAGCTGGAGCACTACGCCTGTCGCTGGGCGGAAGTGGTGCTCGAGGACGTCACCAACTGTGAGCGCATCCAGCGTGGGCTCGAAAGCGGCGCCAAGGACACGATGATCCTGCAGGACGCGGAGATGCTGATCCGCCACTCGCTGCATGTGCTCGACCGCTGGGTGAAGGCGGATCGGGTCGCCGACGCACTGCGCTGACGGTCACGGAGACTGCCCTGACACCACCCGCTGTCCGGTAAGGAAATCGATCGCGCGCGGGGGCATCGACACAGCTCACGCGCGCTGACGTTGCCCTGACGCCCCTCCGCTTGGCCGTCATCCTCCGATGAGGCGCCCGCTGCCGAACGCGGCGCCCGCCAGCGCCCTTCTTACTGTGCGGCGGATCACAAATGCGCAGTCGGTTCGCGCCGTTCACGCAACGCCTCGCAACCAGCTGCTCCATGATGGCGGGGCTGGTGTGCAGCGCGACTTCCGTCGCACGGCACGGGGCCTGATCAGAGCTGAGCTCTGTCACGGCTGCCAGGCAAGGCCGCACGGCCGGCGTCGTCGGCAGCCGCAGACAGTCGGTCCTGACGCCGCCAACCGCGATGGTCCGCCCTGCATCCGGACACCGACACGGCTCGTAACATTGCTCCCTCAATGGTGACTCTCGTTGCTGACACCTGATTCAAGAACGCCGCTCCGCCGGTCCCGCAACTTCTTCCGCTTCAGACTCCGAGGAAACTTCCATGGCCTCTGTCATTTCGCCGCGTCTCCTGTCGGCGTTGTTGTGCAGCGTCCTACCGCTGGCGATGTCTGCCGCGCGTGCGGCAGGCGCGGAGCCGGACCCGTTCGCGATTGCCCCGCAGCGGGACGCCGCGCTCCGCAGCGAAGTGACCAGCGCGCCGTTCACCATCTACGGCCTTGATATCGAGGCCCCGATCAGCGTGTCCGCCGGCAGCTACAGCATCAACGGCAGCGCGTTTTCGTTCGGCGTCGGCCTGGTTCGCAACGGGGACAGCATTCGGCTCAAGGCCGAGGCTGCCGAGAATTTCGGCGAGACCCGCAGCATCGCCGTCACCGTCGGCAGCGTCACCAGCCCCTTCGTGGTCAGCACCGTCACGCGCCGCGCAACCCCGGACCTGTTCCGCTTCTCGCCGGTCCTCGGCGCCGCGCCCGGGCTTGAGTACGTCAGCGACGCCGTCACCGTGTCCGGCATCAACACTTCGATCCCGGTATCGATTGCCGGCGGGCGGTACAGCGTCAATGGCGGCGCCTGGACGTCCGCCGAGGGGCAGGTCGTCAGCGGCGATGCGATCCGCGTTTCCGCGATCGCTGCGATCGCGCCGTCCAACAGCACGACGGCGACGCTGACCATCGGCAGTCGAAGCGCGCCGTTCTCGGTCGTCAACGAAGGCGCCGATACTGTGCCCAACCCGTTCCAGTTTTCCGGCCCGGTCAACGGCCTGCCGACCATGGGGCAAACCAGCAGCACGATCACGGTGTCGGGCATCGCCGCACCGGCGCCGATCGCCAGCCCGGACGGAACGCCATTCCAGATCAATGGCGGGCCGTTCTCCTCGCTGCCGGGCGTCGTCAATGCCGGCGACAAGGTGGTGCTGTACGTCACATCGGCCGCGCTGCTGAACGAACTGCGCAGCGGCTCGATCACCATCGGCGGCGTCAGCGCCACGTTCTTCGTGCGAAGCGACGCTGCCGTTGATCTGGTGCCGGACGCCTTTGCCTTCCGCGCTGACACCGTGCTGCCCGGAACCGAGGTGATCAGCTCGCCGATCCGGGTCGGCAACATCAATTCGGCAACGCCGATCAAGGTCAGCGGCGCCAGCTACAACCTCAACGGTGGTGCCTTCACGACACAGGAGGGCATGGTGATGCCCGAGGACCTCGTCACCCTGAAGATGCTCGCCGCCGCCAGCTCCGGGCAGGCCAAATCGGCGACGCTGACGATCGGCAGCGGCATCGGCAAGTCCCGGCAGGCGACCTGGAAGGTCACCGCCAAGACACCGAGCGCGCCGAACGCCTTCAAGCTCGTCAACGCGGATCTGTACGCCGGGGGCGCGGTTACGCCGGGCAGCATCGTCACCACCCAGCCGGTGGTGGTTCGCAACGCCCGCAAGGCCGTCGTGGTGAAAGTCACCGGTGGCTCCTACAGCATCAATGGCGGGCGCTACGTATCGACCGATGGCACAGCCGTCAACGGCGACTCGATCACCGTGCAGGCAAAGGCGGTCGCCGAATACAGCAAGAGCGGGACCGTCAAGCTGAGCCTCGGCTCGCAGTCGTCGAGCCTCACCATCAGCACCTCGGCCGACCCGGTGGCCGCGACGAAATCCGCGTTCGACGGCGTGACCAGCTACATCTACCGGGAGCTGTCGCCGGTGCCGCTGCGCGTGTTTGTCGCCTATCCCCCGGGCTGGAAGCCCCAAGACCGTCGGGCCGCCCGCGTGCAGTTCTTCGGTGGCGGCTATAACCACGGCGATGCCGAAGCGGCGATCGGCGCCGCCCGAAGCTGGGCCAAGCGCTCGGGCTATGTCGGCATCGCACCGGATTACCGCGTCAACGACCGCTTCGGCAGCTCACCGGTCGCCATCGCCGACGACAATCGGTTGGTCGTCAAGTGGGTCATGGACAATGCGGCGATGCTCGGTGTCGATCCGCTGCGCGTTGTCGTGGCAGGCGGCTCGTCAGGTGGCGGCAGCGCTTTCTTCGCCGCCCTGCCGGAGCCGCCGGCGACCACCGATCCGGCCAGCACCCCGCCGTTCCCGGTAGCGGCTGTGTCGATCCGCAGCGGTGCCATCGAGGTCGGCGAAGGCGATGGAACATCCGCCTCGCCAAGCAAGAATTACTTCTTCCCGGTTTCCAACGCGATCTCGCCTGCGCGCAACCTGAAGACGGGCATGCCGCCGGTCATCATGATCCATGGCAATGCCGACGAGCAGGTGCCGCAGTCGACCACGATTGCCGCTTGCAGCCAGATCCGCCTGCTGGGTGTCCGCTGCCAGTACAAGAGCGTCGCGGGCGGCCGTCACCTGCTGTCGTCGAGCGCGACCGAGCAGGCCGACCGCGACGACGAAGCCTTCATGACCTCCATCGGCGTGTTGCCGTCGCTGCGCTGAGGACAAGCTGCCTGCGCTGAGCGCTGCGGCCGGACGGGCGGCCGCAGCGCCAGCAACCAGCCTTCAGCCGTATTTGGCCAGCAGCCGCGTCTTCTCGGCCAGCCGCCGCGCAAGCTGTGCCGGATCGCTGCTGCGGACGATTTCATGCTCGAAATCGCAAGCCATCATTTCGTAGAACGCACGGTCCAGCGCCTTGCGGGCGGCGGCGAGCTGCTGGGCCACCGTGTCGCACGGGGTTTCGGCCTCGATCATCGCCAGCACGCCGCGAATCTGGCCCTCGACCCGCCGCAGCCGCATCACCACGGCCTGCCGGTGGTCAGTGCCGGCGTCATCCGAAGCGCCGCCATTCGCTTCCGGCAATGTGTTGACGGGTGCGTCCCGCTCACGTCTTGCATACCCCATACCGTATACTCCATGTATCATTTCAAGCACTGTAGCGGGCGGCGGCTGCGCTGTCAGCCCGCGATTCAACCGGGGGGGATTCGTTGCCATGACCGTATTGATCGATACCGACAGCTGGCTGCGCGCCGCTGGCGGCGGCTTGCTGATCGGCCTTGCCGCCGCGCTGATGATCATCTTCAACGGCCGCATTGCTGGTGTGAGCGGCACGCTCGGCGGCCTGCTGCTTGACCCGGCGCCCAGCGAGCGCCGCGGGCGCAGCCTGTTCCTCGGCGGCATGGTGCTGGGTGCGCTGCTGTTGACGACGGCGTTCACGTCGCTGCCGCCGGCGCAGCTGCAGACCGGCTGGCTGGGCATGGCGGCGGCGGGGCTGATCGTCGGTTATGGCACCCGCATGGGCTCCGGCTGCACCTCCGGCCACGGCGTCTGCGGCATCGCCCGGCTGTCGCCGCGGTCGATCGTCGCCACCCTCACCTTCATGGCCTTCGGCGTCGCCACCGTGTTCGTGATCCGTCACCTATCCGGAGCTGCCGCATGAAGATCGCCCTCATCGCCCTGGTGGCCGGCGTGCTGTTCGGGGCCGGTCTCGCGCTCGGCGGCATGACCAATCCGGCCAAGGTCGTCGGTTTTCTCGATGTCGGCGGCCGCTGGGACCCATCGCTGGCCTTCGTCATGGGATCGGCGCTGCTGGTGACCTTCCCGGTGTTCGCCTGGGTGCGGCGCGCCAGCCGGCCGCTGCTGGCGGAACGCTTCCAGCTGCCGACCAAGCGCGATCTGGATCCGCAGCTGCTGACCGGTGCGGCGCTGTTCGGGATCGGCTGGGGCATCGCCGGCCTGTGCCCGGGACCGGCGATTGCCAACCTGGCCGCCGGTTCGCCGGAAGTGCTGCTGTTCGTCGTCGCGATGGTGGCGGGCATGTGGCTGCGTGACCGGACAGCTGCCATCACCGGCTAGCCTGCGCAGCCACAAAAAAGGCGGCGCGGTGCCTGAGGCACCGGGCCGCCCTGGTGGCGCCGGAGCGCCGCCGTTCAGCTGGCCTGCGGAATCACGAAGCGGCCGTCGTAGCAGAACTCATGGATGCGCACGGCGTTGCCGACGTTCACCGACAGCAGCCCCGGCACCAGCGACACCGTCACCTTGTCGTACGGCCGCGTCGCTTTCAGGCCGATCCAGGCCGACGGCACCGTGCTGCCGTTGATGCCCAGCAGCGAGATCGCCGACTGGTTCAGCGTCGCCACTTCCTGCGTGAGGCCGAGCAGCGAGGTCTGCACGGTGATCGAGTTGAAGAGCGACAGGTTGGCAACGCCGCCCGGGAAGCTCAGGCCGGCGATCGCGTAGTAGCCGGACGGCACCGTGCCGCCATCGCGAACCTCGGCCGTGAGATCGACCGAGGTCAGCACGCCGCCGAGCAGGCCTGCCGTCAGGGTGACGCCAGCGGCGGTATCGAGATTGCCGTCGGCAGCGGCTTCCGGCGTCGACACGCTGTTGAGCAGATTGGCCACCACATCGAGCCCGAGCGAGCCGAGCAGGTTGGTCAGCACGCCGCCGACCAGGCCATTGCTGCCGACGACCATGTCCGGCTCGGTGGCCGAAACGCTGTGCGAGCAGATGAAGTTGCCGGCAATCGCGTTGCCGCTGTCCGTGACGACAGTGGGCGCGCCGCCATCGTTGAGCAGACCGGTGGCCGACTCCGGCTCGCCGCCGACAACATCGCCATTGAGGTTGTCACAGCCACCCAGCGCCAGGGCGACTGCGCCGGCACCGATGACCCGGGTCGTGATCTTGAAAATTCGCATCGTTGTGAAACTCCTGATCTTGAAGGGCGAATCATCAGCATTGATGTGGCCCGCGACTTGCCGAATCGGCGGCTCGTCATTGATAAATGTAAAAGCGTTAATCCATCCAATTCCGGCTTCGCCGTGGTACTGGAACTGACAGAAACCATTGTTTACTGAATGGTTCGTCGGTCTTATGACCCCGGCGATCAGAGTGTCTTCTGCTTCCGGCCCCGCTATTTTCCGGGAAATTTTTATGAATCGCCCGTCATGACGGAAATCGCGATCCGTGGGCATGATTTTGAATCTCTTCAACAAGGGAAGCAGGTCGTTCCCTCCGGAAAATCGTCGGCCATGCCCGAATCGCAGGCCAAAAAAAACGGCCCGAAGGCCGTTTTTTTCCGCAAGGACGATCAAGCGGCCTTGCGGGCCGCGTCCGGTGCGGTCATGCGGATCAGGTGATCGAAGGCGCTGAGCGCGGCCTTGGAGCCCTCGCCCATCGCGATGATGATCTGCTTGTACGGCGTGGTCGTGACATCGCCGGCGGCGAACACACCCGGCATCGAAGTGGCACCGCGAGCGTCAACGACCACCTCGCCACGCGGGCTCAAGTCGACCGCACCCTTCAGGAAGTCGCTGTTCGGCAGCAGGCCGATCTGCACGAAGATGCCTTCCAGCGCGATCGTGTGCAGTTCGCCGGTGCCGCGATCCTTGTAGACCAAGCCATTGACCTTGGCACCATCGCCGATCACCTCGGTCGTCTGGGCCGAGGTAACCACCCGCACGTTCGGCAAGCTGTTCAGCTTGCGCTGCAGCACGGCGTCAGCGCGCAGCTGGCTGTCAAATTCGATCAGCGTCACCTGCGACACGATGCCGGCGAGGTCGATGGCCGCTTCCACTCCCGAGTTGCCGCCGCCGATCACGGC
>CAYPJK010000169.1:0-6642 GCA_964411025.1 uncultured Nevskia sp. | reverse complement strand
GGTGCCGAAAGCGCCCGGCTGGCGCTGGCTGCCGGCCGCCGCGCCTATGTGCATGTGGCGCGCGGTGCGCTGCAGGTCAATGGCGTGGCGCTCGGCGCCGGCGATGCACTGAAGCTCGCCGCGACCACCGAACTGCGCCTCGACCACGGCCGCGATGCCGAAGTGCTGGTCTTTGACCTGCCCGGCGACACCCCGGCCCGCCCGAACTGACGTCTCACGCCGCACCGTTGCCCTACCCGCTGCACCGCCCTGTCGCCGTCATCACCCACTTCATCGGAGCCCTGCCATGTCCCGCACCAAGCCACTCGCCAAGCGTTCGGAAAAAGGTCTGCTGACCCCGGACAACTGCGTCCTCGCCATGATCGACCTGCAGCCGCAGATGCTGTTCGGCGTGTCCAGCCATGATCGCCAGACGATCATCAACAACAACGTGCTGCTGGCCAAGGCCGCGCAGGTGTTCGGCATTCCGGTGGTGCTGTCGACCGTCGAAAGCAAGGCCTTCAGCGGCAATACCTGGCCGCAGCTGCTGGCAGCACTCCCCGGCGTCGAGCCGATCGAACGGACGTCGATGAACTCCTGGGATGACGCCAATTTCGTCGCCGCCATCGAGAAGACCGGCCGCAAGAAGGTCGTGCTGACCGGCCTGTGGACCGAAACCTGCGTCGCGCTGCCGACCATCCAGGCGATCCACGACGGCTACGAGGTCTATGTCGCCGAAGACTGCTGCGGCGATGTCAGCCTGCTGGCGCACGACAACGCGATGAAGCGCGTCTATCAGGCGGGTGCCAAGCCGGTGACGGCGCTGTCGACCCTGCTCGAATGGCAGCGCGACTGGGCGCAGCGCGATACCTATGACGCCGTGATGGACATCGTGAAGACGCATAGCGGCGCCTACGGCGTCGGCGTCGAGTACGCCTACACGATGGTGCACGGCGCGCCGCCGACCGTGCTGGCGCCGTACCAGGTGCCGGCGCCGGCCGCGCACGACTGACACGGCCTGCCGCCGAACGGTTGCGCTGCCGCCTGCAGCGTGCCCGTTCGGCGATTCCGACGAGGTTCCGAACACCGCTGTCCGGAGATGCCGCCATGAAGATGTATCTGCTGTCGCTGGGCGCTGGCCTGCTGGTCGGCGCGATCTACGGCCTGATGAACGTCCGCTCGCCGGCGCCGCCGGTGATCGCCCTGATCGGCCTGATGGGCATCCTGCTCGGCGAGCAGGCCGTGCCGCTGGTCAAGCAGGTGCTGGCCCGCGAACCGGTGACGGTGAGCTGGGTCCGCAAGCAATGCCGGGATCATGTCTTCGGCGAACTGCCGGCGGCGTCGAAAGCCGATGCCGCCTCGCGGCGGCCGACATGAATTCCACCGATCACGATCGCCGGCGCACGCTGCAGGGCGTCGCCGGCTGGGCCGCCAGCACCTGGCTCGGCGCCGCCACCGCACAGTCGAAGCCCGGAGAATCCCGCATGAAAGACAGCCCCAGCCTGATCATCCGCAACGCCCGGATCACCACCCTGGACCGCCAGAACCCGCAGGCCGCGGCGCTGGCGGTGGCCGATGGCCGCTTCGTCGCCGTCGGCAGCAACGACGAGGTGATGAAGCTTGCCGGCGCCGGCACCCAGGTCATCGATGCCGGCAAGCGCCGGCTGATTCCCGGCCTGATCGACTCCCACATCCACGTCATCCGCGGCGGCCTGAACTACAACCTGGAACTGCGCTGGGACGGCGTCCCGTCGCTGGCCGATGCCATGCGGATGCTGCGCGAGCAGGTGGCACGCACACCGGCGCCGCAGTGGATCCGGGTGGTCGGCGGCTTCAGCGAATGGCAGTTCGCCGAGCGGCGCCTGCCGACGCTCGACGAGCTGAACGCCGCCGCGCCCGACACGCCGGTGTTCATCCTGCATCTCTACGACCGGGCGCTGCTCAACGCGGCCGCGCTGCGCGCCGCCGGCTACACCCGCGACACGCCGAACCCGCCGGGCGGCTGGATCGTCAAGGATCATCGCGGCGAGCCGACCGGCCTGCTGCTGGCCGAGCCGAACGCGCTGCTGCTGTATTCGGCCCTCGCCAAGGGTCCGAAACTGCCACCCGAATACCAGAGGAACTCCACGCGCCACTTCATGCGCGAGCTGAACCGTCTGGGTGTCACCAGCGTTGTCGATGCCGGCGGCGGCTTCCAGAACTACCCGGACGACTACCAGGTCATCGAGGACCTGCACGCGGCCGGCGAGCTGACGCTGCGCATCGCCTACAACCTGTTCACCCAGAAGCCGAAGGAAGAAGTCGCCGATTTCAAGAAATGGGCAACGCTGGTCAAGCCCGGCCAGGGCGACGCGATGTACCGCCACAACGGCGCCGGCGAGATGCTGGTGTTCTCGGCCGCCGATTTCGAAGATTTCCGCCAGCCGCGCCCGGAACTGCCGCCCGGCATGGAGAACGACCTCGAAGCCGTGGTCCGCGTGCTGGTCGGCAACCGCTGGCCGTCCCGCCTGCATGCCACCTATGACGAATCGATCGGCCGGGCGCTGGACGTGTTCGAGAAGGTCAACGCCGATATCCCGTTCGATGGCCTGCACTGGTTCTTCGACCACGCCGAGACGGTCAGCGACCGCAACCTTGAGCGCATCGCCCGGCTCGGCGGCGGCGTGGCGATCCAGCACCGGATGTCGTACCAGGGCGAATATTTCATCGAGCGCTACGGCGCCAAGGCCGTCGAACGCACGCCGCCGTTCAAGCGGATGCTGGAGATGGGGGTGCAGGTCGGCGCCGGCACCGATGCCACGCGGGTGGCCAGCTACGATCCCTGGAACGTGCTGTGGTGGCTGTGCACCGGCAAGACGGTCGGCGGCACGCGGATGTATCCGCCGACGAACCTCGTCGACCGCGAGACGGCGCTGCGGCTGTACACACAGGCCAACGCCTGGTTCTCCAGCGAAGACGGCACCAAGGGCCAGATCAAGGTCGGCCAGCTGGCGGACTGCGTTCTGCTGTCGGCCGACTACTTCAGCGTGCCGGAAGCCGAGATCCGCAACCTGGTCTCGGTGCTGACCGTGGTCGGCGGCAAGCCGGTCCATGCCGATGACGAGTTCCGGCCGCTGGCGCCGGAACTGCCGCCGGCCATGCCGGACTGGTCGCCGGTCAACTTCGGTAGCAAGTACTACAAGCCCGATCGCGACGCCGTGCATGCCATGGCGCAGGCCGCTTGCGCCTGTGCCACGAGCTGCAATGTCCACGGCCATGCCCACGGCCGTGCCCACACCACCGCGACCGACGACCAGAACGGCTTCTGGGGCGCGCTCGGCTGCTCCTGCTGGGCGTTCTGACCATGACCACCGCTTCCTCCCCGATTGGCCGCGCCGGCGCCGTGGCACCGCTGCTGAGCTTCGTTGCCGGCTATGTCGATACCGTTGGCTTCATCGCGCTGTTCGGCCTGTTCACCGCCCACGTCACCGGCAACTTCGTGCTGATCGGCGCGTCGTTCGTGCACGGTGCCGATGGCGGCGTGATCGCCAAGCTGCTGGCGCTGCCGGTGTTCATCGTCGCCGTGGCACTGACCACCGCCTTCGTCCGCCATCGCGAACACCGGCAGCGGCCCACGCTGTCGCCGGCGCTGTGGGCGCAGATCGCACTGCTCGGCGGCTTCGTCGGTGTGGCGCTGCTGGCCGCGCCGCTCGATGCGGCCAATGCACCGGGTGCCGTGTTTGCCGGCCTGCTCGGTGTGGCAGCGATGGGCGTGCAGAACGCGGCCTCGCGGCTGGTGTTCACCAGCCTGTCGCCGACCACGGTGATGACCGGCAACGTCACCCAGGTGGTGATCGACAGCGTCGACCTGCTGCGCGGTGCCAGCGCCGACAGCCGGGCGAGCAGCCGTGCCCGGATCGGCAAGATGTGGCCGCCGGTGCTGGCGTTCGCCATCGGCGCGGCCGCCGGTGCGGTGATCTACGGCCGGCTCGGCATCATCGGCCTGCTGCTGCCGATGCTGGCGCTGGCGCTGGTGTCGCGCCTGGCGCAGCCGGCCGGAGCGGCCCCATGAACCGCGCCGCCTACACCGTCGCCCGCGCCGGGCTGTGCCTGGCCTACGTCTACAGCGGTGTCGCCAAGCTGCTCGACTTCCCCGCCGCCATCGCCGAGCAGCAGCACTTCGGCCTGAATCCGCCGGCCCTGTTCGCTGCCGCGACCATCGCCGTGCAGCTCGGCGGATCGGCGCTGGTGCTGGTTGGCCACGGCCGCTGGCGGGCACTCGGCGCACTGCTGCTGGCCGGCTTCACGGTGCTGGCGACGGTGATCGGCCACCCGTTCTGGACGATGACCGGCAGCGAGCGCTTCCACAACCTCAACGCCTTCCTCGAACACGCCGGGCTGGTGGGCGGCTTCGTGATCGTGGCGCTGCTGGCCGCACCGGCGCGCGCCGGCTACGGCCGGGCGTGACGACGATGGGCCGCCGCCTTTTCGCGCTGCTGGTGCTGGCCGTCGCCGCCAGCAACGCGGCAACGGCAGCGGCAGCGGCGATCGATCCGGCGACCTCGGTGCTGTCGGAATACACCAATGCCGCCGCACCGGACCCGCATCCGCCGCCGTACACGCTGCTGCGCTTCAACGAGCGCTACGACCCGCTCGCCGATCCGGCGCTGCGTCGCGACTGGGCCGATCCGGCCAAGTACATCGCGCTGGATGGCGCCGATCCGGCGCGCTACTTGAGCTTCGGCGGCGAGCTGCGGCTGCGCTACGAACGCTTCGACAACGCCGATTTCGGCACCGGCGACGGCCGGGCCGATCCGGCCTACCTGCTGCAGCGCATCGCCGTGCACGCCGACCTGCACCTCGACCGGCTGCGGCTGTTTGCCCAGGCGCTTTCGGCGCTGCAGTTCGGCGATCGAGATGAAGCCTCGCCGATCAACCAGAACCCGCTGGATCTGCAGCAGGCGTTCATCGACTACCGTGCCGGCGACACCGCGCCGGACGGCCGCTGGCTGATTGCCCGGGCCGGCCGCTTCGGCCTCAACCTCGGCGCCGGCCGGCTGGTGGCGACGCGCGCCGCGCCGAACGTGCCGTACAAGTTCGACGGCGTGCAGCTGATTGCCGCGGATGCCAGCGCCCGGCTGCACGGCTTCCTGCTGCGGCCGGCGCAGGAATCGCGGCGCGCGCTCGATGGCCAGAACGACGGCCGCACGCTCTGGGGCCTGTATGGCACGTTCCCGACCGGCAGACGGCTGCCGGCGACGCTGGATCTCTACTACCGCGGCCCCGACGACGACCGGCGCCGCTACACCCGTGGCAGCGCTGCCGAGCAGCGCCACAGCCTTGGCATCCGGCTGTCCGGCAGCCACGGCGGCTGGCAGTACGACTGGGAACCGATCGTGCAGTTCGGCCGCTTCGGCGATCAGGACATCCTGGCCTGGACCCTGGCTACCAATACCGGCTACCGCTTCGCCAGCCTGCCGTGGCAGCCCCGCATCGGCCTCAAGGCGGATTACGCCAGCGGTGACCAGCGCGGCCCGGGCGGGCGGCTCGGCAGCTTCAACCCGCTGTACTTCAAGGCCGGATATTTCAACGATGCCGCGCTGATCCGCCCGACCAACATCGCGGACCTGCATCCGTCGCTGCAGCTGGCGCCGACGACGGCGCTGACCGCGACCCTGGCCGTCGACCTGCTGTGGCGCGCCACCCACCGGGACGGCGTCTATGGCCCGTCCGGCGATCTGCTGCTGCCGGCCGCCCGCAGCGGCTCGCGGCAGATCGGCACCAGCGCCGAGGCGGCGCTGAACTGGAAGGCCGGCCGCCACTGGGTGTGGACGCTGTCCTACGTGCACCTGTTCGCCAGCGATGCCGTGCAGGCGGCCGGCGGACGGGACGTCGATTTCCTCGGCAGCTGGGCCAGCTTCACCTGGTGAGCGCCCCGATGCCCGCCCCATTCCGTCGTTGTTCCCGCAGTGCCGGCCGCAGCCTGCGGCCACTGGATCCCACCACACCACGACGCCCAGGAGATACGCCATGAGCTTCATCAAGACCCGAGACGGCACTCAACTCTTTTACAAGGACTGGGGCAGCGGCCAACCGATCGTGTTCAGCCACGGCTGGCCGCTGAGCGGCGATGCCTGGGACGCGCAGATGCTGTTCCTCGGCCAGCACGGCTACCGCGTGATCGCCCATGACCGGCGCAGCCATGGCCGCTCCGACCAGACCTGGCACGGCAACGACATGGACACCTACGCCGACGACCTGGCGACGCTGCTCGACACGCTGGATCTGCAGCAGGCGGTGCTGGTCGGCCACTCCACCGGCGGTGGCGAAGTGGCGCACACGATCGGCCGGCACGGCAGCCGCCGGATCGCCAAGGCAGTGCTGATCGGCGCGGTGCCGCCGCTGATGCTGAAGACCGCTGGCAATCCGGACGGCGTACCGATGCAGGTGTTCGACGACATCCGCAAGGGCGTGGTCGACAACCGCGCGCAGTTCTACAAGGACCTGACGATCCCGTTCTACGGCTACAACCGGCCGGGCGCGAAGGTGTCCGAGGCGGTGCGCGACGCGTTCTGGCGGCAGGGCATGCAGGGCGGCATCAAGGGCCAGTACGACTGCATCCGGGAGTTTTCGGAGGTGGACTACACCGAGGACCTGAAGAAGATCGACGTGCCGACGCTGATC
>CAYPJK010000168.1:0-6677 GCA_964411025.1 uncultured Nevskia sp. | reverse complement strand
AACTGCCCCTCGCTCCAGTAGACGATCGTGTCGCTCTTCTTCGGCTTCTTCTTCTTCAGTGCCTTCTTCGCCTTCATCAGGCCGGGGTCTTTTACAGCGGCCACAGCGGCCAGCGCGGCGTGGCACCGACCTTGGAAGCGGCGGCGCTGCTGGCGCGGTCCGAGCTGAGCGAGCCGGTGCTCGACGCCGCCGCGCTGCCGGCCGCGCTTTCAGACCTGCCGCTGGCGGCGCTGCCGCTGGCGCCGAAGGTGCAGGACGCCTTGAAAGCCGTCGGCCTGGGCACGATCGGCGAGTTGCTGGCCTTGCCGGCCGCGCCGCTGGCCAAACGCCACGGGCCGGCGTTCACGCTGTATCTGGACCGGCTGCTGGGCCGCCGGCCAGATGTCCGGCCGCGCTACCGGCTGCCGCCGAAATACCAGCGCCGCTTTGATCTGCTCGGCGAGGTCGAACACAGCGAAGGCCTGCTGTTCCCGCTGCAGCGGATGACCCGCGAGCTGGGCCATTTCCTGAAGGCTCGCGATACCGGCTTGCAGGCGTTCCGGCTGGTACTGAGCCACGGCCGCGCCAGCGGCGGCAAGTCGCAGCCGGACACCGTGCTCGACCTGCGTCTGGCCAGCCCCGCGCGTGACGCCGAGCGCCTGCTGCGGGTGTTGCGCGAACGGCTGGGCCGGCTGCCGCTGCCCGCGCCGGTGCACAGCCTGAAGCTGCAGGCCGATCAGTTCATCGAGCCGCCGACCGGTCAGGGCGATCTGTTCGACAACCATGCCGGCGATGACGAGGCCTGGAGTACGTTGGTCGAAAAGCTGGTGGCCCGGCTCGGTGCCGAGGCGGTGACCGCGCTCGGCCTGGTGGCCGATCACCGCCCTGAACGCAGCTGGCGGCTACGCGCCTGCGATGCCCCGACACCATCGCCGGCCGCGCTGCCCGGCCTGTCAGCGCTGCCGCCGCGGCCGGTCTGGCTGATCGAGCCACCGAAACCGCTGGCTGCGGCGCCGGCCAGGATCTCCGGCTTCGAGCGGCTGGAAGGTGGCTGGTGGGACGGTGACGACGTGCAGCGCGACTACTACCGCGGCGACGTGCAGGGCAGCAGCCTGTGGGTGTATCGCGATCGCCGCAGCGAAGGCTGGTTCCTGCACGGCGTCTGGGCCTGAGCCGGCGGCGGCGCGATGCCCGAGGCCCGCAACCCGGTCGACGAGACGCCGGCGGACGAGCGCCGCCGCCAGCTGGCCCGGCTGGTGGCACCGCTGCCGGCGGCGGCGGCGACGCTGTCCGTCCCGCCGGCCGTGGCTTATGCGGAGCTGCACTGCGTGTCGCATTACAGCTTCCTGCGCGGCGCTTCGTCGCCGGCGCAACTGGTCGAGACCGCGCAGGCGCAGGGCTACACGGCGCTGGCGATCACCGACGAATGTTCAATGGCCGGCGCCGTGCAGGCCCATGTCGCGGCGAAGGAGCGCGGCTTCAAGCTGATCGTGGGCAGCGAGTTCCGGCTGGACGACGGCCTGCGGCTGGTGCTGCTGGCCCCGGACCATGCCGCCGACAGCCAGCTCTGCCGGCTGATCACCACCGGCCGCCGCGCCGCCGACAAGGGCGACTACTTCCTGACCCGCGCCGATCTGGTCCAGCTCGATCGCACGCTGGCGCTGTGGCTGCCGCCGGATGACGACGCACAAGCCGAAGGCGAGGGCACCTTCATCGCCGCGACCTTCGGCGAGCGCGCCTGGATCGCCGTGGAACTGCACCGCAGCGGCGATGACCGCGCCCGGCTGCACCGCCTGCAGAGCCTGGGCCGACATCTGAACCTGCGCTGCACGGCGGCCGGCGACGTGCACATGCATGTCCGCGAGGCCCGCGCGCTGCAGGACACGGTGACCGCGATCCGCCATGGCCTGGCGCTGGAAGACTGCGGCGCGCGGCTGTTCCCGAACGGCGAACGCCATCTGCGGCCGATTGCCGAACTGCGCAGCCTGTATCCGGATGCACTGCTGGCCGAAGCAGCGGCCATCGCCGGCCGCTGCACGTTCACGATGGCCGGGCTGAACTACGAGTACCCGCACGAGCTGGTGCCGGCCGGCGAAACCCGCGCCAGCTGGCTGCGCGTGCTGACCGAGCGCGGCGTGCGCGAGCGCTGGCCGGACGGCGAGCCGGCGGCGGTGCGCGCAACCATCGAGATGGAGCTGGCGCTGATCGTCGAGCTTCGCTACGAGGCGTTCTTTCTCACCGTCCACGACATCGTGGTCTGGGCCCGTTCACGCGGCATCCTCTGCCAGGGCCGCGGCTCGGCGGCCAATTCGGCGGTCTGCTACGCGCTCGGCATCACCTCGGTGAACCCGGCCGAGCAGCGGCTGCTGTTCGGCCGCTTCCTGTCGCGCGAGCGCAACGAGCCGCCGGACATCGACGTCGACTTCGAGCACCAGCGGCGCGAGGAGGTGATGCAGTACATCTACGGCAAGTACGGCCGCGAACGCGCTGCGCTGGCCGCGACGGTGATCCGCTACCGGCGGAAATCCGCGATCCGCGATGTCGGCAAGGCGCTCGGCATCGGCGCCGATGAAATCGATCGCCTTGCCAATTCGCTGGCCTGGTGGGACGAACCGGACAGCCTGCCGACCCGGTTGCGCGAGCAGGGCTTCGATCCCGATGCACCGGTCGTCGCCCGCTGGCTGGCGCTGGTCAAGGCGCTGGTCGGCACACCGCGCCATCTGTCGCAGCACGTTGGCGGCTTCGTCATTTCCGAGTACCCGCTGCACGAACTGGTACCGGTGGAAAACGCGGCGATGCCGGATCGCACGATCATCCAGTGGGAAAAGGACGATCTCGAAGCGCTGGGGCTGCTGAAGGTCGATTGCCTGGCGCTCGGCATGCTGAGCGCGATCCGCCGCATGTTCGCGTTCATCGAGCGCCAGACCGGCGCCGCGCCGACGATCGCCAGCATTCCGCGCGACGATCCGGCGACGTTCGCGATGATCCAGCGCGGCGAAACGGTCGGCGTGTTCCAGATCGAATCGCGGGCGCAGATGAGCATGCTGCCGCGGCTGAAGCCGGCCAACTTCTACGATCTGGTCATCCAGATCGCCATCGTCCGGCCCGGGCCGATCCAGGGCGGCATGGTGCATCCGTACCTGAAGCGCCGGAACGGCGACGAGCCGGTGATCTACCCGAGCGAAGCGCTGGAGCAGGTGCTGGGCCGCACGCTCGGCGTGCCGCTGTTCCAGGAGCAGGTGATCGAGATCGCCAATGTCGCTGCCGGCTTCACCCAGGGCGAGGCCGACCAGCTGCGCCGCTCGATGGCCGCCTGGGGCAAGGATGGCTCGCTGCTGCCGATGCGCCAGCGGCTGCTCGACGGCATGACCGTCAAGGGCTACGAGCGCGCATTCGCCGAGCAGATCTTCGAGATGATCAAGGGCTTCGGCTCCTACGGCTTCCCGGAATCGCACTCGGCCAGCTTCGCGCTGCTGGCCTATGTCTCGTCATGGATCAAGTGCCACCACCCGGCGGCATTCTTCGCAGCCCTGGTCAACAGCCAGCCGATGGGCTTTTATGCGCCGGCGCAGCTGATCCGCGAAGCGCGCCGGGCCGGTGTCGAAGTGCGACCGATCGATGTCGCCAACAGCGACTGGGAATGCAGCGTGGTGCGTGGCCGGGAGGGGCCCGCGATCCGGCTCGGGCTGCGGCTGATCGCCGGCTTCGATGCCGATGCCGCCCAGCGTCTGCTGGCCGCACGCCGCGAGGTGCCGTTCGCCAGCATCGAGGATCTGGTGCGGCGCGCCGGGCTCGATGATCGCGCCCGCCGCCTGCTGGCTCGGGCCGATGCGCTGCGACGGCTGGCGGGGCACCGTCATGCCGCGAACTGGGACGTCCAGGGGCTCGACGACCTGCCGCCGCTGCTCGACGGCCACGCGGCAACGGAACACGAGATCGCCTTGCGCCCACCGGCGGAAGCCGAGGACGTGCTGGCCGATTACCAGAGCACATCCTTGAGCTTGCGTCGTCACCCACTGGCGTTGCTGCGGCCCAAGCTGGAGAAGCTTGGCGTTCAAACCTCGGCGGACATGGCGGCGCTCGAGCATGGACAAGGGGTGCGGGTGGCCGGGCTGGTGCTGAATCGCCAGCGTCCGCAAACCGCCAAGGGCGTGCTGTTCATGACGCTGGAAGACGAAACCGGCTGTCACAACCTGATCGTCTGGAAACGCGCGTTCGATGCCCAGCGGGCCGTCGTGCTCGGCAGCCGGATGCTGATCGTCGCCGGCGAACTGCAGAAGGTGGATGGCGTGACCCACATCGTCGCCAGGCGATTTCGCGATGCCGGCGACTGGCTGACGGGCCTGCCGGTGCCTGCGCGCAACTTCCACTGACGCCTGCCCAGAACAGAGGCGCCGGCAGATGTGCTTGGTGTGGGCTGAGCGCCGACGGACGGCACTTTACAGGGGTGACGGGTGATTTGTATAAATATACATATCACACAGCTACCCGCACTTCGATGACCGATCTTACTGCACGGCAGGCCCAGGTACTCGACTTCATCCGCACGCACATCGCCGAAAACGGCGGTGCGCCGACCCGGGCGGAGATCGCCGCAGCGTTCGGCCTGCGTTCTGCGAACTCGGCGGAACAGTATCTGCGCACCCTGGCCGAAAAGGGACATCTGGAAGTCACCGGGCAGGCGCGCGGAATCCGGCTCGCTGCCCAGCACCGCGAACGCCGCGTTGAAATGCTGAAGGTGCCGGTCGTTGGCCGGGTCGCGGCCGGCCTCCCGATCCTCGCCGTCGAAAACCTCGACGATCACCGTGACCTCGCCGCCAACCTGTTCGAGCCGGCGCCAGATTTCCTGCTTCGCGTCAAAGGCCAGTCGATGCGCGATGCCGGCATCCTCGACGGCGACTTGCTGGCCGTGAAACGCGCGAGCAATGCCATGAACGGGCAGATCGTCGTTGCCCGCATCGGCGATGAAGCCACGGTCAAGCGCTTCCGGCGCGACGGCCACATCGTCAGTCTGATTCCCGAAAACAGCGACCCGGCCTACCAGCCGATCGTCCTCGACCTGCGTCAGCAGGACCTGGTGATCGAAGGACTGGCCCTGGGCGTCATTGGAGTACGTCGATGAACCTGCAACAGCAACGTGAAGAAGCACGCCGCCGTCGGCTGATCAACCGCAGCGTTGTCCAGCATCGTCAGCGTTATTTCGACGAAGTCCGCCGGGGTATCGTCATGCAGGCCGCCGCGCCTGGACGCGAGCTGACAGGGCCGCTGGCGATCGCGCCACAGTTCATTGCTGGTCCGGTGCTGCCCGACAGTCCCGTGGTCACGCGACTTCTGAAGGCAGGTATTGTCGCGACGATGTTCGGGCTGATCGTGCAGTTTCGATCGCCGCTGCTCGACGCCGTGCTGTCCGCCATCCCTGGCGTCGCGGGCTGAGGTTATGGGCCGGCACGCCGCTCCGGTATCCGCTTGTGGCGCTGCCCATGCGCACCGGCCAGCGGCCAGCGTGATCGCGGCGGCCGCCAAGGATTACCGCTCGTGCTGGTCCGCGCTTCCCGGCAGCGTGCGACAACGACTCGAACCCATGCTGCTGGCGACCTCGCCGGCCGGCGAGCCGATGGGCATATCGAGAGCGACGGCACGCGGATGACGGACCCTAAAGCCATGGCGGCTCGGGCCCGTTTCTCCGGGCGCTTCTACTGCGTCGCGATGGCCGCGCGCTTGCCGCGCAGCACGAACTTCTGGATTTTGCCGGTCGCCGTCTTCGGCAGTTCCAGCACCACATGAAACGCGGTCGGTACCTTGAAGTGGGCCAGGTTCTGGCGGCAGAACGCTTTCAGTTCGCCATCAGCGAGGCTGGCGCCGTCACGCAGCACCACGAAGGCTTCGGGCGATTCACCCCATTTTTCGTGCGGCATGCCGACCACTGCCACTTCGACGATGGCGGGATGCCGCAGCAGCGCCGCCTCCACCTCGATCGAGGAAATGTTCTCGCCCCCGGAAATGATCACGTCCTTGATGCGGTCACGGATCTCGATGTAGCCGTCCGGATGCACCACCGCCGCATCGCCTGTGCGGAACCAGCCACCCTTGAGCGCCTTCGCGCTGGCCTCCGGGTCGTTGTAGTAGCCGCGCATCACGGTGTTGCCACGCGCCACAATTTCGCCAAGCGTCGCGCCATCGGCAGGAACCGGCTGATCGTTGTCGTCGAAGACTGCGGTTTCACCCGAGGTGATCAGTTCGACGCCCTGACGAGCCTTGATCCTGGCGCGCTGTTCGGACGTCAGCTCGGTGTGCGCAGGCAGTGGCTCACAGATGGTGATGAAGGGCGCCGTCTCGGTCAGTCCGTAGGCCTGGGTGATCGTCCATTTCAGCTCGCCTTCGACGCGTTCGATGGTCGCCGGAGCCGGTGGTGCGCCTGCGGTGATCACCTGCACGCCAGGACGCACGGCACGGCGCTGCGCTTCCGGCCCATTGGCAATGCCGATCAGTACCGTGGGTGCAGCACAGAGCAGGGTCACGCGCTCGCGGTTGATGTGATCATAGATTGCCAGCGGCTCGACCTTGCGCAGGCAGACATGGGTGCCGCCGACCGCCGTCACCGTCCACACGAATGTCCAGCCGTTGGCATGGAACATCGGCAGCGTCCACTGGTAGCGATCCGACGGCGTCATGTGCAGGTGAACGAGCACGCCGACCGA
>CAYPJK010000167.1:0-6692 GCA_964411025.1 uncultured Nevskia sp. | reverse complement strand
GGCAGCACGACGCAGGCGATCGACGTGACCGTGATCGGCGATGTCGATGTCGAAGCCGACGAAGACTTCGCGGTGAACCTGGCGAATCCGAACGCGGCGACGATCGCGACCGGGTCGGGCATCGGCACGATCATCAATGACGACAACGCCGCGCTGCCGAGTGTTTCGATCAGCGATGCCGAGGTCGTCGAGGGCAAGGCCGGCGATCTGACTTCGGTGCAGCTGACGCTGAGCTTGTCGGCGCCGTCGACGCAGACGGTGACGGTGCGGCTGGGAACGGTGGCCGGCAGCGCGACCCAGGGCAGCGATTACACGCGCCGCACCGGGCTCGTGACGTTCGCCCCCGGCCAGACGCGCCGCACGCAGTCGTTCCAGGTGATCGGCGATGAGCAGTTCGAGCCGAACGAGACCTTCTTCGTCGACCTGAACACGCCGGATGGCGTGACGATCGGGAAGGGGCGCGGCGTGGTGACGGTCGTCAACGATGATCCGGCGCCGCGGCCGACGATCAGCGTGTTCGACGCCGCCGTCCGCGAAGGCAATGCCGGCACGACGAACCTCGGCTTCACCGTGCAGTTGTCGCGCGCCTCGGCCACGCCGGTGACGTTCACCGGCAGCACGCGCAACGGCACCGCGACCGGCAGCGACTACACCGGCGGCTCGACACGGATCACGTTCGCGCCGGGCGAGACCTCGAAGGTCGTCAACGTCAGCGTCCGCGGCGACCGCCTGCGCGAACCGGACGAAACCTTCACCGTCGTGTTGAGCGACGCCGGTGCCGACGCGGTGATCGCGCGCGGGACGGCGACCGGGACGATCATCAACGACGACTGAGCGGCCGGGCCGGACCGCTGCCCGGGTCGACCGGCGCGGCGGTCCGGTTAAGCGCGCGAAGGGCTTTTGGCGGCAGCCCGTCAGGGCCGGCCGGCATCGGCCTGCGCCGGTCGGGCAAGATGCGGGTACCCACTCCGAACCGAGACGAGCCATGAGCGCGCTGCGCCCCGAAATCACTCCCGCATCGCTGATGAAGGCCCAGGCCGGCACCCTGCCGGACCTGCTGGGCCTGGAAATCCTTGAACTCGGCGAAGGCCGGCTGACCGGCCGGATGAAGGTCGAGCGCCGGCACCATGCACCGAACGGCTTCCTGCACGCCGCCAGCGTCGTGGCACTGGCCGATACCTGCGCCGGCTACGCCACGGTGGCGCACCTGCCGAACGGCGCCAAGGGCTTCACGACGATCGAGCTGAAGACCAATTTCTTCGGCACCGCGCTCGACGGCCATGTCCACTGCACGACGACCTCGAAACACCGGGGCCGCACGACGCAGGTCTGGGATTCGGAAGTGTTCAACGATGCCGGCAAGCTGATCGCATCGTTTCGCTGCACGCAGATGGTGCTGGTGTAGCTAGCGCGGGTCCAGCGCCCGGGTTTCGCCGATCTGCATCACCCAGCGATCGTCGTCGACATAGCCGCTGGCCTGCGCCGCCTGCAGGAAGCGGCCTGGCGGTTCGAAGGCCGGCTCGGTGGTCAGCGCGATGGTGCCCCAGTGCATCGCCACCAGCCGCCGCGCCTGCATCGCGCGGCCGATGCGCACGGCTTCCTCCGGGTTGGCGTGCACCGCCTGCATCAGGGTGCGCGGCGCGTAGGCGCCGATCGGCACCAGACCGACGTCGAACGGACCGAAGCGCCGCCCGACGTGTTCGAAGACCTCGCCCCAGCCGGTGTCGCCAGCAAAGTAGAGGTGATGGCGGGTGCTGCGCAGCCCGAAGCCGCACCACAGCGTGCGGTTGCGATCAAACGGCGTGCGCGACGAGAAATGTACGGCCGGCAGCGCGGTGACGGTCAGGCCGTTGCCGGCATGCGCCTGGCCCCAGTCGAGCTCGTGGACGTTGCGGAAGCCGAGCCGGCGGATGATCGGCACCAGCCCCAGCGGCACCAGGAAGGTGACGTCGCGGTGATCGGCGGCGAGCTGCCGCAGCGCCACCGCATCGAGATGGTCGTAGTGGTTGTGCGACAGCAGGATGGCGTCGAGCTTCGGCAGCCGGTCGATCGGGAGACCGGTGCCGGCGAAGCGCTTCGGCCCAAGGCCCGGCAGCGGACCGGCGTACGGGCTGAGGTAGGGATCGGTCAGCACCGCGCGGCCATCGATGCGGATCAGGAAGCAGGCATGGCCGAGCCAGGTGAGGCTGTCGCGACCCTGCTGTGCCGCCAGCTGGGCGCTGGCCTGTTCGGCATCGAGCACATGGCCGGCGGGCAGCGCCGGCTGGCGCAGCGTGCGCGGGCCGAAGCTGACATCGCGCAGGAAGCGCAGCCAGTCGGCCGTGCTGCCGCGTGCCCGTGGCGAGCCCGGCGGATTGTGGAAACCCCGCGCGCTGCGGTGCGGCGGCAGGGCGGGGTCGTGGTCGCGCACGGCGGGTGGCGAATGCCGGATGGCGTGGCGGCTCAGGCGGCTGCCGCAGCGAGCGCCGGGTAGTCGGTGTAGCCGTGCTCGGCGCCGCCATAGAGGGTGCCGAAGTCGACTGCGTTCAGCGCCGCGCCGGTCGTGAAGCGCTGCACCAGATCCGGATTGGCGATGAACGGCTTGCCATAGACGATGGCATCGGCGCGGCCTTCGGCCACTGCGGCTTCGCCGCTGGCCTGATCGAAGCCGCCGTTGAGCATCAGCACGCCTTTGAAGTGGGCGCGGGCGATCTTCGCCAGTTCCAGTTCCTCCGGGCGATCCCACTGCTCGTGGCGCAGTTCGAAGAAGGCGATGCCGCGCTTCGACATTTCCTTGGCCACGTACTCGACCAGCGCCTTCGGATTGGAGTCGCTCATGTTGTTGAACGCCACCAGCGGCGAAATGCGGATCGATACGCCACCGGCGCCGAACACGCTGATCGCGGCATCGGTGACTTCCAGCAGCAGGCGGGCGCGCTTTTCCAGCGTGCCGCCGTAGCCGTCGGTGCGGTTGTTGTGGCTGTCGCGCAGGAACTGGTCGATCAGATAGCCGTGGGCGCCGTGGATCTGAACGCCATCGAAGCCGGCGGCCTTGGCGCGCTCGGCAGCCTTGCGGAACAGCTCGACGATGCCGGGCAGCTCCGACTCGGCCAGCACGCGCGGCACTTCGTACGGCAGCTTGCCCTTCAGCGTGTGGGTTTCATCGGGAATGGCAACCGCCGCCGACGAGATCGGCTGCACGTTGTTGATGCCGGAATGCGCGGCCCGGCCCGGATGCCAGATCTGCATGATGATCCGGCCGCCCTTGGCATGGACGGCGTCGGTGACCTGCTTCCAGCCGGCAACGGTGGCGTCGTTGAAGATGCCGCCTTCGCCGATGAAGGCGCTGGCATCCTCGGCGACCATCGTGCACTCGGTCATGATCAGCCCGGCACTGGCGCGCTGGCTGTAGTACTCCGCCATCAGCGCGTTCGGCACGTGGGTGATGCCGGCGCGGGCGCGGGTCAGCGGCGCCATCACCAGGCGGTTCGGCAGGGTCAGCGAGCCGACCTTGATCGGCGTGAGCAGCTTCTGGGTCATCGGGATACTCCGTAGAAAGCGGGGGAGGGAATCGGGGTCGGATTGGAGGGCGAGTGCTTGCCTGTTTACCAGGGCAGCGTGTCGCCCATGTGGAAGTAGCCGCCGTTCGGGCCATCGGCCGGCAGCAGCGCCAGCCGCACGCTGGTCTTCGCGCCATCGGTGATCGCCATCGGCGCGTTCGGGCCGCCCATGTCGGTCTGCACGTGGCCCGGATGCGCGGCGTTCACCTTGATCGCGGTATCGCGCAGTTCGTAGGCCAGCTGCACGGTCCAGGCATTCAGCGCGGTCTTGGAGACGTTGTAGGCCGGCACCTTGAAATCGTAGATCGGCGAGCCGGGCGTCGCGTGCAGTGTGTTGGAGCCGAGGATGCTCGACAGGTTGACGATGCGCCCGGCGGCCGACTTGCGCAGCAGCGGCAGGAACGCCTGGGTGACCGCGATGACGCCGAACAGGTTGGTGTCGAAGGTGCTGCGCCAGGTGTCGAGCGACTGCTCGCTGACCTTCTTCGCCGGGTCGTCGTGCATCACGCCGGCATTGTTGATCAGGATGTCCAGCCGACCGTGGCGGGCGGCGACCGCTGCGGCGGCGGCCGTGATGCTGGCAGCGTCGGTGACTTCCAGCGCCAGCGCCTCGACAGCCAGGCCTTCGGCTTTCAGACCGGTGACGGCGGCATCGGCCTTGTCCTGGCTGCGCGCGGCGACGATCACGTGGACGCCGGCCTGCGCCAGCTGACGGGCGGTTTCATGGCCGATGCCTTTGGCGGCACCGGTGATCAGGGCAATCTTGCTCATCTGCAGTTCTCCTGAGGGGTCTCCGGCGCGACACCCGGTGTTGCAGCGTGTCGACACACTATTGCAACATCGGTCGCCCGGCGCTGTTACCGGTCGGTAACAGTGGCGGCGAAGTTACTGATCGGTAACATGCCTGTCAAGTGCGTCGAACCCCAGGATCGCGAGTGCCGTGAGATGAGCGTCGCCAAGCCCGAAGACCTGCCCGCCTGCGAACCGGCCGCGCGGCCGCGCGTGCGCGACCGCATCTTCGAGACGGCCTGCGAGCTGTTCTACCGGCATGGCATCCGTGCGGTCGGCATCGATGCCATCGTCAGTGCCGCCGGCACCAACAAGATGAGCTTCTACCGCAGCTTTCCGTCCAAGGACGAGCTGGTGGCGGACTACCTGCGCCACAAGGACGCGCACTTCTGGAGCTGGTGGGACGCCGTCGTCGCGCCGTACCAGCACCAGCCGCGCCGACAGGTCGAGGCGCTGTTCGAGGCGCACGTCAACAAGACCTGCTCGAAGGAATCGCGTGGCTGCGGGCTGGCCAATGCGGCAGTCGAGATCGTCGAGGACGACCATCCCGGCAGGGCGGTCGTGGTCAGCCACAAGAGCGAGATCCGCCGCCGCTTCCGGGCACTGGCGACGGCGATGCAGGCGCGTGATCCCGAGCGGCTTGGCGATGCGCTGATGCTGCTGATGGAAGGCGGCTACCTGGCGCGGCTGACCTTTCCGAAGGGCGGCCCGGTGGTCAGCGCACTGCACGCCGCCCAGACGCTGATGGACGCGCACGGCGCCTGAGCGTGATCCGCGCCTGAGCCTCAAGGCGAGACGGTCGCCCGTCAGCAGCCGCCGGTGTAGAAGCGGCGCGCGCAGACGGCTTCGTAGCGTTCCTCGCCGCCGATCTCCACCTGCTCGCCGAACAGCGTCTGCTGGCCGGAGGCATCGAAGCGCAGGTTCATGGTTGCCTTCCGGCCGCAGCGGCAGACGGTCTTCATCTCCTCCAGATCATCGGCCAGGGTCAGCAGGGCGCGCGATCCGGGAAACGCGTCGCCGCGGAAATCGCTGCGGATGCCGTAGCAGATCACCGGGATGCCGCGCAGGTGCGCGATGCGGTGCAGCTGCGTCACCTGTTCGGCGCTCAGGAACTGGGCTTCGTCGATCAGCACGCAGGACGGCGCGCTGCGCAGCCGGTACAGCGCTTCGAAATCGGTGGTCGCCGAATACGCTTCAGCCTCGCGGGACAGGCCCAGCCGCGAGGCAATGCGGCCGTAGCCGGAGCGCACGTCGAGCGCCGAGGTGAACAGTTCGACCCGCTGGCCGCGTTCCTCGTAGTTGTGCGCCACCTGCAGCAGCGCGGTCGATTTGCCGGCGTTCATCGCGGCATAGCGGAAGTACAGCTTGGCCATCGCAGTGATCGATCCGGGCGGGTGCCGATGTTCGCATGGGCAGCCTGCCGTGGACGCGCTGGCGCACGGCCGGCTTCAGGCGATGCCGTCTTCCTGCAGCCAGCGCCAGAGCGTGCTGCGCGATACGCCCAGCGCCTGCGCCACGACGCCGCGCTGGCCGCCGTGCCGGGCCAGCAGTGCCGCCAGCGCCGCTGCTTCCGGCCGCTTCCGGGCGAGCGACGAGGACGAGGCCACCACCGGCGCTGCGTCATCGGCGCCCCCGGTGCCTGCGGCGACCGCACGGAACGGCCCCGCCGTGTTGCCGGCGGCGAACAGCTCCGGCGCGCAGCGTGCCAGCAGCGGTCGTGTCAGCGCCGCCAGCGGGGATTCGGCCGGGCCGAGCACGGCGATCCGTTCGGCGAGATTGCGCAGCTCGCGGATGTTGCCGGGCCAGTCGTGACGCAGCAGCGCGGCTTCGGCTGGGCCGTCGATCACCATCGGCCCGGCACCGGTCGCGCGCAGGAAGCTCATCAGCAGCAGCGGCACGTCGTCGGCATGGTCACGCAGCGGCGCCAGCGCGATGCGCAGCACATTCAGCCGGTAGTAGAGGTCACGCCGGAAGCGGCCTTCGCGGACCAGTGCATCGAGCTCGCAGTGGGTGGCGGCAATCACCCGGACATCGACCGGCGTCGCCCGCACGCTGCCGACCCGCAGCACTTCGCGTTCCTCCAGCACCCGTAGCAGGCGGGTCTGCAGGGCCAGCGGCATCTCGCCGATCTCGTCGAGGAACAGCGTGCCGCTATTGGCGGCTTCGATCAGGCCGATCCGGCCACCGCGACGCGAGCCGGTGAACGCGCCATCGGCGTAGCCGAACAGCTCGGACTCGAGCAGCGATTCGGCGATGGCGCCGCAGTTCACGGCCACGAACGCGGCGCTGCGCCGGGCACTGGCGCCGTGCAGCGCCTGCGCCACCAGTTCCTTGCCGGTACCGGTCTCGCCGGTGATCAGCACC
>CAYPJK010000166.1:4421-6704 GCA_964411025.1 uncultured Nevskia sp. | reverse complement strand
GATCGCGCAGCGCCTGGCCGAGCTGCGCGCGCAGGCCACCATCTGCCGTCACCGCCGCCGCCGAGCGCTGTGCCGGAGTGGCCGCCGCCTTCGGCGCGATCCGCCGCGCCAGCGGCAGCGTGGCCAGCACCGAGACCGCCACCCCCAGCATCGCCGTGACCCAGCCGAAAGCGGTGATCGCGGCCTGCACCAGCGGCGCGAACAGCAGCTGCCCGGCCGAGCCGCCGGCATTGATCAGGCCGGCGGCGAACGAGCGGCGCTCGGCCGGCAGCTGGCGCGCGGTGGCGCCGATCAGGATCGAGAACGCGCCCGCCCCGGCACCGGCCGAGGTCAGCACGCCGAGGCAGACCACCAGACCGAGGCCGCGGGTGAACACGGTCGCCAGCGCCAGCCCGGCGGCCAGCAGCACGCCGCCGAGCACCAGCACGCCGTGGGCGCCGCGCTGGTCGGCAACGGCCCCGAACAGGGGCTGCACCAGCCCCCAGACCAGCTGGCCGACCGCCAGCGCAAAGCTGATCGCGACCAGGCTTTCGCCGGTATCGGCGGCCAGCGGCTGCACGAACAGGCCGAGCGACATGCGCGCGCCCATGGTGATCGCCAGCAGCGCGCCGGACGCGAGCAGCAGCACCCAGATGGCGCGGGAGGAAGCGGCAGGCGAGGTCATGTGGCGGAGGCGCGGAGCGGGCAGGGTCACCAGCCTAGCAAGCGGCCGGCGGCCCGCCGAACCGCGGGTCAGCCCGGGGGCTGGAACAGCGCCATGAACTGCGTGAAGGCCAGCTTGCTGCCGCTGACCATCTCGACATCGCGGGCGATCGCCAGTGCCGGATTGCGCAGGCCGGCGAGCATTTCCTTGAACGCCTGATCGGACACGCGGACCACCAGATCGGCGTCGGCGACACGGCCGGTCACCACTTCGGACGCGCCGCGCCGGACGATGTAGCTGTGCTGCGCGCCGCTGTCGGTGAACTCGAAAGCGACCCGGATCACCCGGTCCAGGCAGTCTTCCGCGTGCAGGTTGACCGCCATGCCGTCGAAGAACACCGACAGCGGCATCGCCGCCAGCATCGCCGGCGTCGGCGCCACCGCACGGCTCGGAATCTGCAGGCTGCCGTCGAGTTCGCGGGCGGCCACGAAGTACCAGTCGCGCGCCGGCGGGTTCGATTCAGCGGCACCGAGCGCCCGCAGTGCGGCGATCCGTGGCTGCTTCACGCGGGCCTCATCCGGCATCAGCAGAAGGGCCGCGCTGCTCAGCTCCAGCACCCACGGCCAGTCCTGTCGGGCGGCGGCCGCCTCGATCTGCGCGATGAGCTTCTCCGTGCCGCCGGCCAGCGCCGCCAGCCGCTCGGCCCGCGCCTGCGGCGGCAGCGGCTGCAAGCTCGCCGGATCGCCGCCGTACCAGCCGAGCGCGCCGTTGAAGATCGCCTTCGCGCTCCACGCCGGCTTGCCATAGAACGGCTGCAGGTACGGCGACGCGGCGAGGTGTGCCGGCAGCTGCTGCATCCGCTCGGCGATCGCGTCCGGCTGCAGCCCGGCGTTCATCAGCCGCAAGGTCTGGTCGTGCACGTAGCGGATCGCATCGCGATAGTCGGTCAGTGCGGCGTGGATCGCGTCGCGGCCGGTGACCGGCCGCGTGTGGCTCGGCACCAGCCACTCGGCCGGCAGCGCCCGCATCGCGTCGAGCGAGGCCGCCCAGCGCTTCGGGTCGCGATGGCGGGTGCCGCGTATCGTGTAGAGGTTCGGGAACGCGCGATAGAAGTTGTCGCCCGGCAGCAGCACCTTCTGGTTCGGCAGCCAGACGAACAGCTGGTCGTCGGTTTCGCCCGGCGCGTGCACCAGCTGCACCGGTATCCCGGCCAGCGTCGTGTCGAGGCGCGTGTCGAAGGTCTGCGTCGGCCGCAGGCTCGCAACCGTGGCGCCGGCGTCGAGCGCCAGCCGAGGCCCGATGCCGATGTTGATCCGCTCGTCGTCCGGCAGGCCGTGGCCGTACATGCGCAGCGAGCGCCGGGTGATCACCGGCTGCAGCTGGCTGGCGATTTCGTCCATCGCGGCCGCGACATCGGCGTGGGCAATGATCGGCACCGCCGCCCCGGCCCCTTCGGCCGCGAACACCGCCGCGCCGCCGACGTGGTCGGGGTGCGAATGCGTGTAGATGATCGCCCGCACCGGCTGCCGGCTGCGGGTGCGGAACGCGGCCAGCACCTCGCGCGCGGCTTCGACCGATTCCATCGTGTCGATCACCAGCGCGCCATCCGGGCCATCGATCCAGATGCTGTTGGCGATGCC
>CAYPJK010000166.1:0-4411 GCA_964411025.1 uncultured Nevskia sp. | reverse complement strand
TAGCCGATCGCGACGAAGACGCCGGGTGCGGTCTCGACGACGCCGCGCCTGAATTCGTCGCTGTGCGCGGCGAGCGCGGCCGGCGTCGGTGTCGCAACGGTCGGCGCCGGCGGCTTGTTGCAGGCGGCGAGCAGCAGCAGCACGACAACAGCCGTGATTCGGGATGTCATTGCGGAGTCCTCGCCGCAAGCGTCGCGGGCTGCCAGTGGGTGCCGGTGATCCAGCGGCGCAGCCGTTCGATGCGGCCGACGACGCGCGGCCGGCACAGCGGCGGCGTGGTGTCGGCGTACAGATTCGAGGCGATGACGCCATCGGCCAGCAGCGGCGCCAGCGCGCCGACCTCGGCGAGCCGGGCATCGACCGCAGGCCGCACGGCCGCCGGCAGCGCCGCATGCGCCGCCTGCAGCTGCTCGCGGCACCAGACCCGGTACGGCACCACCGGCAGCCGCCGGTAGCGCACGCCGTGCACGTCGAAATCGAAGTGCCTTCGGCCGGCGCGGAACGCCACGGCATTGGCATGCAGGTACGGCAGATAGGCGCTGCCGACGTCGTGCAGGATCGGCGTCCAGCCATCCGGCAAGGTGCCGGCGGCGCACCAGTCGCCGGTCATCGTCGAGGCTTTGGCGTTCCACAGCCGCGCCACCCATTCGAACACCGCCGGCGCGCGGCTCTGCATGATCAGGCTCGGCGTCGGGTCCAGGCTGAAATGCCGGAACATCGAGGCGAAAAAGCCGTAGTCGGCGAGGCTCGGCCGGCCGCCGAGCAGGAACGGCTGGCGTTCGAAGATCGCCTGCAGCCAGTCGAGATTGCGCAGATAGACCGACTCGACATGCGTGCGCGTTGCCGCCGTGACGCCATCGCCGCGCACGTAGATGCGGTGCTGGCGCTCTCGGATCAGCGCGGCGGTCAGCCAGCGCGGCGTCGGCTGCTCGGACAGGAACGTCTCGGCAAAGCGCCGCGACAGCGCGTGGGCGTCGGCGGCGTAACTCCAGCGGTAGTGCAGCGCCGGCCGCCACAACCACTCGTCGGCGTAGTCCTCGACCAGCCGGCTGAAGAAGCCCTGCAGCGGGTCGGCCGGAATCAGCGCGCTGCCCGGATGTTCGCGGTCCAGCCAGTCGATGATCGGCGTGGAATCCGCCAGCCAGTCGCCGGCCGGCGTGCGCAGCACCGGCACCTTCATCAGCCCTGTGTTGTCGAGCACCTCGTGCAGCAGTGCGCCGCCCCACTTCGGCTCGATGCAGCGGTGCGGGATCTCCTTGTAGCGCAGCACCGCCTGCAGCTTGCCGCTGAAGTAGCTGATCCAGAAGAGGTACAGCGTGTACGGCTCGGCGCTCACGGCGCGAGGCCTTCCGGCACCAGGCGATGCTGACGGCGGCTCACACGGCGGCGGATCGCAAGCTGCATCAGCGCGCAGCCGCCGAGCGGTGCGACCAGTGCATCGGCGCGGGCGCGGGCTTCGTCATCGAGTGCGCGGTAGTCGTCCAGCACCCGTTGCAGCATCCACTGCGGATAAGGAAACACCGCGCGCGCCTCCTCGACCTCGCCGAACCGGTAGCGATGGCGGCCGATGACGCGTGGCAGCCGCGCAGCGTCCGGATGGGCATCGAGCCAGCGCTCCACTTCCGCGACGGTGTCGATCAGCACCGGCGCCTGCTCGGCAAACAGCCGGTGCAGCACTGGCAGCAGGGTGTCGGGAATGGCATCGCCGGCCATCCAGTCGCCGATCGCCGGTGTGACCTCATTCATCCGCTGCACCCAGGCCCAGACGTTCGGCGCGCGGCGCTGCATCAGTGCCTTCGGATACAGGTCGCGGCCGAGATGCGCATACAGCGGGCCGATGAAGCCGAAGTCGGCCACGCTGGCGCGATCGCCGAGCAGATAGCGGTGCACGGCGAAGTGCCGGTTCAGCTCGTCGAGCAACGCCTCGTAGCTCGCTTCGAGTGCCGGGATCGTCCGGGCCGTGATGCCGAGCATCGGCAGCGCGCCGTCGAACGGCTTGCAGAACTGCGCGCCGGCCTTGCGGCGCAGCCAGCGCGGCGCACGCGGCGACAGCAGCATGCCGAAGTGTTCGAGCACATCGTCGATGTGCGCGCGCTCGTGCCAGAAGCTCCAGCGGTAGTGCATCGCCGGCAGCAGCAGCCATTCATCGCCGTATAGCTCCAGCAGCCGCGCGACCAGGCGCTGCACCGGCGTTTCCGGCACGACGGCGCGCGACGGGTAGCGGGCGTCGAGCAGGTCCATCGTTTCGGTGCTGTCCTGGACGACGACGTCGTCCGGCGTCTGCACGACCGGAATGAACTTGATGCCGGTGCGCGGAATGATGAAGCGCCGGAACTCGCGCAAGGTCGATACCCGCTCCTCGAACGCGATGCCCTTGTAGCGCAGGTAACTGCGCACCTTGCCGCTGTACAGCGAGTGCGGCAGTGCGTACAGCGTGTGCACGTCCGTGCGCATCAGCGTCCCCGCAGCAGGCGTTCGAGCAGCGCCGGTGCGTAGCGCTGCAGCAGCCGCGCGGCGGCGGCATCGCGGCCGACCGTCACCACCGCCTCGTTGCCGCGGATCGCCTTCAGCGTGCGGGCGGCGACGATCTCCGGCGTCAGGCTCGTCTTGGCGAAATCGCGGTCGATGCGGGCACGCGCCTTGGCGCTGTCGAGGCTGCCGACCAGCTTCACCTTCTCCTGGATCGGCGTCTTCACGAATGCCGGACAGATCAGGCTGACGCCGATGCCGTGGCCGTGCAGTTCGCCGCGCAGCGATTCGGTGAGCCCGGCCACCGCGAACTTGCTGGCGCTGTAGGTGGCCATGCCGCGCGCGCCGACGAAGCCCGACACCGAGGCCATGTTGACGATCGCACCGCCGCGCCCGGCCGCGATCATCTGCGGCACGAATGCGCGAAGGCCGTGGACCACGCCCATCACGTTGATCTCGTGCAGGCGGCGCCAGTCGGCGGCGTCCACTTCCCAGCACAGGCCGCCCATCACGACACCGGCGTTGTTGACCAGCACGTCGAGCGCGCCACCATCGGCGTGCACCGCCGCGGCCAGCCGCTGCACGGCCGCTTCGTCGGTCAGATCGGCGCTGTGGATCGTGGCATTCGCGCCGAGCGCGGCGCAGCGGGCGCGCACGGCTTCCAGCCGCGCCGCGTCACGGGCCACCAGCCACAGGCGGGCGCCCTCGGTGGCGAAGGCCAGCGCCAGCGCTTCGCCGATGCCGCTGCTGGCACCGGTGACCAGCACGCGGCGGTTGCGGAATTCGCGGATCGGGTTCGGTTTCAACGGTTGGCTCCAGTGCCGGGTCGGTACCAGATCGGCGAGGCCCAGGCGCGTTCGGTGATCGTGTGGAAGGTGTTGCGGCCCCGGAAGTTGCCCGGCCCGCCGCTGATCGCGCAGCAGCCTTCGTAGCCGGCCATCGGGCTGTTGGCCGGGAACAGGCCGTTGCCGCGATCAAGCCGGCTGCAGTCGACGCCGGCCGTCACGCACTGCTGCGTGCTCCAGCGGCAGCTCGGCACCTCGAACGCGCGGGCGTACCAATAGGCGCGCTGCGTCGGCGCGAAGTCGCGGTCCTGCCAGACCGCGCACAGCCGCTCCGGATGGCCGGCGGTGCGCGGTGCGCAATCGGTCCGCGACGGCGGTTCGACCGCCGCCGGCGAGCGGGCGATGCGATCGAACACCTTGATGCGCGGCTGGCCGCCGGCATCGGTCCAGCCCTTGACCAGATCCAGCGACTGCAGCGGCAGGCCCGGCTGCGTGCCGCCCGGGTCCTGCTGCGCCCAGACGACGATCCACGGCGCGGCGCTGCCGGCACGCGGCGGCAGGTCCCCGCCCATCACCGCGCCGGCGAGTTCGCCGCGATCGATCGGGTTGTCGCCGGCATTCAGCCGCGCGCAGAGATTGGCCGGCGGCTTCTGCCACAGCGCCAGGCTGCGGATGCGGATGCGCGGACCGGAGGTGGCGAAGGTTTCGCCGCGCTGCATCGCGTCCCAGATCGCGTCGCGGGTGTTCTCCGGCGCCCAGACGCCGGCCAGACCGCCGGGGTTGTAGCCGCGCGCGCGGTCCTGGAACGAACGGCCGTTGCAGCGGGCGACATTGGCCGGGTCCTGGCGCAGCGGAATCTTGCCCTCGCAGCTCCAGTAGCCGAGCTGGGTGCGCGGCCCGGAATCGAGCACGCCGCCGTGGCCGGGGTAGTTCGCCTCCGCGACATTGCCGGGATCGCCGTTGTGGGTGTCGGATGCGCCGATGAACGCCATGCGCTGCGGATCGACACCCAGCACCGCGTCGATGGCGAGGCCGTCGGCCAGGATGTTGCGCGCCATGTCCAGCGGCGCCACGCACTTGGCGTCCGGCCCGGAACCGCCATCGCGGCTCTGGTACTGGCAGACGCCGGTGGCATAGATCGGTGCGGTCTGCAGGCG
>CAYPJK010000165.1:4138-6710 GCA_964411025.1 uncultured Nevskia sp. | reverse complement strand
CAGCGACCCAGATCAATCTTCGATGCCAAACACGCTTGAGCTTGTTGGCCTCTCCGCGCTAGATGCGCGCCTTCCTCGGGAGGCTGCTCTGCTGGTTCAATCTCTTTCGCGGTACCAGCAGCAGCGCCCGTCGTTTCGCTTTCTCGGGGCGCAACCAACGGTTCAACGCGACGGCCCCGCCTTCGGCGGATCTGCGCGTTAACTTCGACGTCGGAGGACACGATGAAAAAATCGCGCATCGTCCTAGCCGTGATCGCGTTGACCTATTTCGTAGGTGGCCTCGCGGAACAGTTTGTGCCCAATGCAGGCCAACCGTTCAATGAAGCCTCAGTGGTTCTGAATGTGCTGGAAGCAGTACTCGGCTTTGCTTGGTGCAAGCTTCACGCATCCGAGAGAGGCATCGAGGCGCCGACAGGGTCGGCGCTTTGCGTCGGTATTTTTTCCCCGTTGGGCGTGCCTCTCTATTTCTTTCGCTCAATGCCAGCGCGAAAAGCAGCCATGTCTACGTTGAAAGCGGTGGCTTTCCTGGTGTTCGTGCTGATGCTGTTTACTGTGGGCGCTGCGGTCAGCAGCGCAAACGCCGTCCCGCCAGCGGTTCCGCCCGATGTGGTGGTTCCTCCGGCTTAGTGGATGCACTGATCCAGTCGATCAGGTGCGCTGCGAAAGCCAAAGCCAGGACTGAGCTGCAGGCTTTTTTACCCGGCGACGCGCGCATGACGCAGTCGGGCGACACCAGCATGTCGTGTCGATCACCCCGAACTGCGGCGACGCGAGCAGCGAGCCGACACACAGCCAGGCCGCAAGCCGCCGTAGCAGGCAGCGGTAGCAGCAACATGACGATCACCCGACCGACCAATGCGATCTACGGCGGCGTCAATGCCACCGGCTCCGCCATCTGCGCACCGCCGTACCCGCGCGCGCGGCAATGCCGCAAAACCAATGGCAGTCCGTTGAATAAGCCGTTCATCCGGGCGACCTTCCGGGCCGATTAGCAAAGCGCCTTGCGGCTACGCGAGCGGGTCGAGGCCGATCCGTTCTAGAGCGCGAAGGACCGCAGCCACAACGGCATCTGCGCGGTCTGGCTGTCCGCCGCCCCCACCGAGCGCGATCCGGGAGCGCCAGCGCCTGAGCCGTCCGTGGGCTCGGCAGTGCAGCCGCCGCCGACGAAGGGCGTGCCCGCAGGGAATCGACAGCCGCAGCGGCTGCCGGCACCGTCGGTGACGAACCCGAACACGAGCGGCACGACGATGCTCGACCTCCGCACCCATCTGGCGCTGCTGGCGATGAGCTTTGTGACCTGGGGTTTTTTCGTGATCTTGGGTCTGCCGGACTACTACCAGCACTGGCCGCTACTGGCGAAGCTCGCGATCCTGCCGGCCGTCACCGCGCTATACATGCGGCTGGCGCCCTGGCTGCTGCGGCGCTTTCCGACGCAGGACCACCGGCGCAATGCCTGGTGGCTGGCGCTGTACCTGACCGTGCCGCTGTTCCTCTACGACTACGTTTACATCGTCGTGATCGGCGGCGATGACTTTAGCTTCGTGTTCCGCTGCTGGTACCTGAGCTTCTTCTATCTGTCGTTCTGGCTGCAGTTCCCGTGGCTGGCGCGCCGGATGACGCGCGCCGCCTGACGGTGGCGCGCGTCCGTCCGCATGCTCAGGCGGCGCCGGCGTGCGCGGCGTTGCCGGCGGCCACGGCGTCACCGCCGTTCTGCGCGTAGGCGCTCGCCCAGCGCTGGTAGGTGTGCATCTCGCCGTCCTGCCAGGGGTGGAAGCCGGGCCGGTAGTAGGCGAAGTAGTGGCCCATCAGCGGCCGGAACAGGCCGTTCCAGCCATACAGCCAGCGCAGGCCACGCGCCCACAGGCCTAGGCGCTGGCCGAAGCTGAAGCCATCGGCCTTGAGCATGCGGCGCAGGATCAGGAACACATGCAGCGGGAACATCACCGAGGTGTAGACCATCACGCCGACACGAAGGAAGTAGCCGGCCTTGGCGACGTTCTTCAGCACGTCGTAGGCCACGGCCTTGTGCTCGATCTCCTCGACGCCGTGCCAGATGTACATCGCGCGGATGCGCGGATCGGCGTCGGCGAACACCTCCTGCCGCTCGAAGAAGCTGTGCGCCATGATGGAAGTCATGTGCTCGGCGGCAGCGGTCTGCGCCAGCGTGAACGAGGCCGGCGTCAGCTTGCGGATGCGCTCCAGCAGGCTGCGCGTCTTGGCCTCGATGCGGTCAACGCGGATGCCCTGCGCCTGCAGGCGGTCGTTGAACTGCTTGTGGATGCGGCCGTGCTGCGCTTCCTGGCGCATGAAGTCCTTGACCTGCTGTTGCAGCTCCGGATCGCGGATCTGGTCGCGGTAGTCGCGCACGCAGCTGATGAAGAACTTTTCGCCTTCCGGGAACAAGGTCGACATGGCGTCGAAGAAGCGCGTCTTGAACGGATCGCCGCCGAACCAGTGGCGCGGGATATCGCCGTCGAGATCGAAATCGACCTCGGTGCGCGGCACGATCGGGTAGCCGGAGGTGATGGTGGTCTGTTTCATCGCGGGCGTCTCGGAAGTCGCAACGTGAGCC
>CAYPJK010000165.1:0-4128 GCA_964411025.1 uncultured Nevskia sp. | reverse complement strand
CGGACTCTAGGCCGCGCCCGATGGGCCGGCTATGACCGGCTGCGACCACCAGGGAACATTTCGCGACAGCCGCCAACCGGCCTCAGCCGTCGCTGCGTTCCCGGCCGCGAAACGCGCTGGGCGAGGTGCCGGACCAGCGCGTGAACGCCCGCGTGAAGCTGCGGCGATCGGAAAAGCCGAGCCGCTCGCTGATCGTTTCGATGTCCTGTCGCCCGTCTTCCAGCCAGCGCACCGCCAGCCGGAAGCGGGCGCGATCCTGCAGCTCGGCATAGCGCTGATCGGCGTCCTGCAGGCGGCGCTGCAGCGTGCGCGGATGCAGCTTCAGCACGGCCGCCATCCGCTCGATGCCCTGCCCGAGCAGCGCCGGCTGCTCGGCAAAGGCCTGTTCGATGGCGGCCACCAGCGCGGCGGCCGGCGTGGCATCCGGACCGGTCTTCGCCGGCTGCTGCGCCAGCCGCTGCTCGACCCGGTAGCGCGCCTGCCGGTGCAGCGCCGGGTACGCGCCTTCCAGCGGCTGGTCGAGCAGGGCGCGATTGAACGCCAGCAGCTGCTGGGGCTGGTCGAACAGCACCGGCACGCGGAAGTAGTCCTCATAGGCCGCCGCATGCTGCGGCCGGGCATGGCAGAAGCACAGCCGCTGGAACGGCTCGGCCGCGCCGAGCAGGCGGCGGCCGAACTTGGCGATCGATGCGAACGTCGTTTCGCTGAAATAGGGATACGGCGTCGGCTCGCTGATCGGCAGCCGTTCCAGCACCAGATGCGCCTCGTCGCCGGCTTCGGCGAGCCGCACGTGGATCAGCGGGTTGATCAGCTCGCGCACCCAGTCGAACACCCGCAGGCCGTCGCGCAGGGTCGGGCTGGTGGCCAGGAAGGTGTCGATGTCCGGCAGGTAGTCGAACGCAAAGGTTTCGCCGAGCACGAACGGGAAGTGCTGTGCGGAGCCGCGCGTGCGCTCGACGCAGGCTTCCATCACCTTCTGCAGCAGCGGCGCGCTGACGGTGGCGCTTTCCAGGTGGATCAGATCGGTCTCGATGCCGACCTCACGGAACACCGGCTCGATGTTGAAGCCGCACTGGGCCGCCGCCTTGACCCAGTTCGGCAGGGTGATGAACGGAATCGGTTCCAGATGCAGCGGCGTGCTCATCGCCGCAGTATGCCGCAGCGTCCAGGCCGCTTCGGCGATGATCGGCACCCGACCCGGGCGGCCGCGACCGCGCCGCCTGCGTACCTCGCCGACACGGAGCCTGCCCCGATGCATGACCACCACCCGATCCACCGCTGGCACCAGATGGTCACCGCCCGCGATCCGCGCGGTCTCGACACCCTGCTGGCCGATGACGTGGTCTTCCACTCGCCGGTGGTGCACACGCCGCAGCGCGGCCGGGCGATCACCGCGCTGTACCTGCGCGCCGCCTTCGAGGTGTTCTTCGTCGGCGAATTCCGCTACGTGCGCGAGATCATCGGCAGCCACGATGCGCTGCTGGAATTCGAGACCACGATGGACGGCGTCGCGGTCAACGGCGTCGACCTGATCCGCTGGAACGACGCCGGCCAGATCATCGACTTCAAGGTGATGGTGCGGCCGCTGAAAGGCATCCAGGCGGTGCATCAGCGCATGGGCGAGATGCTGGCGCGGATGAAGCCGCCGACCGCCTGATGCGGCCGGAAACGTCGGCGGCGTTCATCGCTTGCCCGCCGACGGCCCCTCGCTGACGTCTGCAGGCGTACCGGGGCCCGGCGCGCATTCGGCTCCGCGCCCGCTGATCACTTCGAACGGGCCGCCGGTTTCCACGGCATGCATCACCCGATGACCCGGGCTGCGGTTCAGCAGCAGCCGCGTGACATCCGGCTGCGCGTAGTGGCCCACCGGGTCGGCCGCGTGCTTGGCCAGCGCGATCACGCCGAGATCGATGTCGGCCATCAGCAGGCCTTCGGCGTCCGGCGCCAGCGGGGTGGCCAGCTCGGCGCCGTCCGGGCCGTAGATGCGTGCATGCCCGCCGCCCACCTGCAGCATCTGCTCTTGCAGCGGCTCGGTGCACAGCGCCGCGTGCATCGCCGGCGACACCACCGCGCAGGGCGCGATCACGAAGCACTGGCCCTCCGCGGCATAGACGCGGCTGGCGGCGGTATTCACCTCCGGTCCCAGCGCATGGGCAGCGCCGGGGTAGATCGAAAAGCTCGGCCAGGCGCCGATGTGAATCTGCTCGTCCTGCGCGTACAGCGCGTACTTGGACAGCGGCTGCAGATGCTCCCAGCAGTTCAGCATGCCGATGTTGCCGAGCGCGGTAGCGGTCACCGTCAGGTCGCTGCCGTCGCCATCGCCGAACACGGTGCGCTCGACATGCGTCGGCTTGAGCTTGCGGCGGCTGCGGCGCAGCGTGCCGGTGTCGTCGATCAGCGCCTGGGCGATGTACAGGCTGCCGGCGGCGCGCTCGCTGAAGCCCAGCGCCAGCCACAGCTTCAGCCGGCGGGCCGCGTCGCACAGGCGCTGGAATTCGGCGCCACCGATGACCAGCGAGTGGTCGAAATAGCGCTGCACCCAGGCCATGCCGAGCGCCGGCGGCGTCAGCCAGATCCACCACGGGTAGCCCGGAATCCAGGTCTCCGGAAAGGCGATCAGCTGCGCGCCGTCGGCGGCCGCCTGCTCCATCAGCGCGATGGTCTTGTCGATCGTGGCATCGATGTCGGCAAACACCGGCGCCGCCTGCACGGCGGCCACGCGGAGCCGGGGATGGGTTGCTGCGGGCATGCGGGCGTCTCCTGAGGCGCGCGGCGAACGGCGCGGGCTTTGCTATGGTGAAAGCGCGGGCGGCGCCAATCCTGCCTGTAGCGGAACCCGGCTTGACCGACGCGGAAGCGCGGCAGGAGGCAACGATGGATTCGATACTGACAACCGCGAGCGTGGCCCCGCAGCGCCGGGCCGACTACTGGGAAGAGATGGTGTCGCAGCAGTTCGTGCCGGTGTGCTGCCGGCCGGACCGGGACCACGACTTTGCCGCGCGCATCCGCGCCCGCACGCTCGATGCAGTGACGATCTGCGATGTCCGGAGCCACGGCACCGACGTGCTGCGCACCGGTCGCCATGTCCACGAATCACCCGGCCAGTTCTTCCTGTTGAGCCTGCAGGTCGAAGGCCTTGGCCGGCTGGACCAGCAGGGCCGCAGCGCCTACCTGCAGCCGGGCGACATGGCGCTCTACGACACCGCGCAGCCCTATGCGCTGCACTTCGCGGCGGCGCAGCGGCAGCTGGTGCTGCGGCTGCCGCGCGCCGCGATGCTGCAGCGCGGGCCGGGGCTGGAAGGCCGGGTCGGCGTCGTGCTGTCCGGGCCGTCGCCGGCGGCGCGGCTGGTCCGCGACTGGACGCTGCAGCTGGCCGCGCTCGATCCCTGGCCGTCGGCGCCGAGCCGCGCCGCGATCGCCGCGACGCTGATGGATCTGGTGGTCGACGGGCTCGATGCGCTCGCGTCCGCCAGCCCGCTGTCCGGCCCGCCGAAGCTTGCGCAAGCGCAGGCGCTGGCCGAACGGCGGCTCGACGATCCGGCCTTCACGGTGGGCACCTGGGCGCAGGCGCTGTCGATTTCCGAACGCTACCTGCGTCAGCTGTTCGCGGCCTCGGGCCAGTCGCCGGCGGCCTATCTGTGGCGGCGGCGGCTCGAACGCGCAGCGCACGGGCTGCGCGATCCGGCCCAGCGCGGCAGCAGCATCACGGCGATCGCACTGCGCTGCGGCTACAGCGACAGTGCCCATTTCAGCCGTGCGTTCCGCGCCGCCTATGGCCGTTCGCCACGCGCCTATCGGCAGGGTGCGGCGGACTGAGAACCGCCGCCGCCGGCTGCTGCCGGCGACCTGCGCTCAGTAGGTTTCCAGATGCAGACGCCCCTGATCGCGCAGCTGGCGATGCAGCGTCGGCCAGTCACGCCCGGCGGCCTCGGCGGCCAGCCGCAGCGCCTCGAGCACGCCGTCTTCCATGCCCTTCAGTCCGCAGACGTAGATCACCGTGCGCGGATCGGCGAGCAGCGCGGCCACGTCGGCGACACGCGTGCGCATCAGGTCCTGCACGTAGCGGCGCGGCTCGCCAGGCTGCCGCGAATACGCGAGGTTGATGTCGATGAAATCGGCCGGCAGCCG
>CAYPJK010000164.1:0-6736 GCA_964411025.1 uncultured Nevskia sp. | reverse complement strand
GCCTCGCGATCAGTTCAATGACGATGGCGAACACCACGAAGCCGTGGCCGACCGCCGACGCCGGGAAGCCGAACTGCAGCACCGAAGCCAGCCGGCCGAGGCCGCCGAGAAACACGATCAGCAGCGCGCCGCGCAGGATCGCGGCGTGTCGGTCCAGGTCGCCCAGGCAATGCCAGAGCAGCGCGCCAAAGCCGAACCAGACCGCGCCGAGATAGCGGATCTGACTGTTCAGCAGCGGATCGCCGTAACCCTCTTCAAGCGCCGCGCCGATGGTCTGCTGGGCCTGAAGGCCCAGCACCACGTCGACGGTGCCGGTCAGCAGGGCGATCAGGGCCAGCGCCCGGATCGCCGCACGAAATGCGGTCATCGAATGAACTCCGGTTCGGGAAGCAGACGGCACCCGGACAGCCGCGCCGGCCGGATGGACGGATATCGACAGCCGCCACGGCCGGCCCGCCATGAAGCGGCGGATCGGCCGGCGACGGCGGCCTCAGTCTTCCAGCAGCACGTACTCGGATTTCGGCGCGCCGCAGGCCATGCACAGCCAGTCTTCGCGCACGTCCTCCCAGCGGGTGCCGGGTGCGATGTTGAATTCCGGCACGCCGAGTTCCTCGTCATAGATTTCGCCGCACAGCACGCACTGATACTTCCGCCAGGGCTGGGTACTCATGCTGGTTCTCTCCTCGCAGGACCGGCTCAGGCCAGCGTGTAGTGGATCGGGACGTACTTCGGCCCGCAGACGAATTCGGATTCGGCGAACTTGCCGGGTGCGGCCATCGACACCGAAGCCAGCCTCGGCAGCAGCTCTTCCCAGAGGATCTTCATTTCCAGCCGCGCCAGATGCTGGCCGAGACAGATGTGCGGGCCATAGCCGAAGCCGATGTGGCGGTTCGGCGTGCGCTCGGGATCGAACTTGAACGGTTCGGGGAAGGCATCCTCGTCGCGGTTGCCGGAGACGTACGACAGGTACAGCAGATCGCCCTTCCGGATCTGCTGGCCGCGCAGCACGTAGTCTTCGGTGGCCGAGCGCACGAACTGCTGCACCGGGCTGGTCCAGCGGATGGTTTCCTCGACGAAACCCGGAATCAGCGCCGGGTTGTCCTTCACCTTGCGAAAGATGTCCGGATTCTCGGCCAGGGTCCACATGCCCATCGCGGTGGTCGCCGACGTGGTGTCATGCCCGGCGGTCGAGGCGATCACCAGGTAGCTGATCATGTTGCGTTCGTTCATCGGGCAGCCGCCGACCTTGCCGTTGGCGATCACCGAGGTCAGGTCGTTGACCGGGCAGGCCTGCCGGTCGCGGATCATCGATTCGTAGTAGGTCTTGAACTCGCTGTAGACGATGTCCCAGGTCTTGATGATTTCCTGCGGGTCGGTGATGTTCGCGCCCGGCCGGCACAGGTCCGGATCGGCGTAGGTGAACAGCCAGTGGGTCAGGTCGAGCATCTTCTGGTGGTCCTGCTTCGGCACGCCGATCAGGGTCAGCACGACTTCCGCCGGATAGCGGAACGCCAGCTCGGTGGCGAAGTCCGCCCCCTGCCCCTTGGCCAGGAACTCGTCGATGTAGCGGCGTGCTGTTTCCCGGATCTGCGGTTCCAGCTTGGCGATCGCCTGCGGATAGAAGTGCGGCTGGGTCACGGCGCGATGCTCGGCGTGCTCCGGGTCATCCATGTGCACCAGGGTCTTGAAGATCGTCGGCAGGCCACCGGTGTAGTCGCGCATCAGCTGCTCGGCCAGCTGCGAGGCCAGCGTCTTCGAGCGGTCGGCACTGTGGAACAGATGGTCCTGCCGGGTGATCTCGCGAATGTCGTCGTACTTGGTCACGATCCAGTGCGGGTCATAACCCGGCACCTCGGCCTTGGCCAGCGGATAGTCCTTGCGCAGCCGCGCAAACAAAGCGTCGATCACTTCGCGCTTGCCGATCCCGAACGTCGCCGGGTTGAACGCCGGGGCAATCAGTTCCACCGGAATGACGGGAGCTGCCATCAGATTTCTCCTTTTCGCACGAGCCATGGCCCGGTCATGAAATCGCGCCAGGGCCGGGCCAGCGCCTGGACGGGTGCCCGCGACCGGGCCCGCTATTTATGCGTTTACCTTAAACGCGTTATTGCGTATATGACAAACGCATTTTTGCGGTTATCCGCCAGCTCGCTGTTAAGTGCTTGAATCCGCGCCCGATTAAACTGCCGCATTGCTCACCCGACAGCCGTCACCGAACTGCCACCATGAAAATGCGGGATCTGGAACTGCGAACCGGGGTCAGCCGGGAGGTGATCCGCGTCTACCTGCGCCATGGCCTGATGCCGGAGCCGCAGCGCCCGAAGGCCAACGTGGCCGACTACGGCGAGGAACACGTGCGCAGCGTGCTGGCGATCCGGCAGCTGCAGAAGGAGAAGCGACTGCCGCTGGAGCGCATCCGCCGGGCGCTCGATGGCGATACCGACGCACTGCCGGCCGATGCCAGCGCCTTTCCCCATCTGGACAGCCTCATCGCCGCCCGCGTGGGGGTCAACGACGACCAGCTGCCGCTGGCCTCGCTGGCGGCGCGCAACCCGCACGCCGAAGCCGACGCCCGCGCGCTGGCCTCGGTCGGCGCGATCACGCTCATCGAACATCCGAGCGGCCTGCAGGTCAGCCGCATCGATGCCCAGCTGATCGGCCTGTGGGCGGAAATGCGGGCCGCCGGCTTCACCGAGGAGCTCGGTTTCACCCCGGACATCTGCAGGCTGCATGTGGCGGCCGCCGAAGCGCTGGCGCACCAGGAACTGGCGATCTTTCTCGATCGCATGGTCGGCCGGCGGCAGGAAGACCCGACCGCCGACATGGCGCAGGCCGCGCTCACCCACCTGCTGAGCTTCTTCGGACTGGTGCGCCTGAAGACGGTGCTGGCCGACCTGCGCCAGCGCGGTGGCAGCTGAGCGCCAGACTTTCTGCCGGTCGGCGGCAGTGGCCACTCGGGGAAGCTTGGGCTCCCACCGCAACGCCGCTCCCGAAATGAACGAAGCCTGGATCATTGATGCCTGTCGTACGCCGCGCGCGATCGGCAAGGCCGGCAAGGGCGCCTACACCGGCATCCATCCGCAGCGCCTCGGCGCCACCGTGCTGAAGGCACTGGCCGAGCGCAACCGCCTGAACACCGCCGAGGTCGACGACATCATCTGGGCAACCAGCTCGCAGCGCGGCCAGCAGGGCGGCGACCTGGGCCGCATGTCGGCGCTCGACGCCGGTTATGACCCGCGCGCCAGCGGCGTGACCCTGGACCGCTTCTGCGGCTCCGGCATCACCAGCGTCAACCTGGCCGCCGCCTCGGTGCTGTCGGGCATGGAAGACTGCGTGATTGCCGGCGGCACCGAGATGATGTCGAACTACGGCTTCGGCGGTAACGACCTGCCGGCCTTCCTCGACAACGGCAACCTGCACCTGCGCGAACTGCACCCGCAGCCGCACCAGGGCGTCTGCGCCGACGTGGTCGCCGCGCTCGAAGGCATCGGCCGCGAGGACTGCGACCGACTCGGCTACCTCAGCCAGCAGCGTGCCGCTGCGGCGATCGCCGACGGCCGCTTCGCGAAAAGCCTGGTACCGGTCTATCGCGACGACGGCTCGCTGGCGCTGGACCGCGACGAGTACCCGCGTGCCGGCACCACGCTGGACAGCCTTGCCCAGCTGAAGCCGGCCTTCGGCGCGTTTGCCGATCGCCCGCTCGACGAAGCCGGCACCACCTATCGCCAGCTGGTGCAGGCGCTCTACCCGGACCTGCAGTTCGAGCCGATCCACCACGCCGGCAATTCCTCCGGCGTCGTCGATGGCGCCGCCGCGCTGCTGCTCGCCTCGCCGACGTACGCGCGCAAGCAGGGCTGGAGCCCGCGGGCCCGGGTGCTTGCCACCGCCAACGTCGGCGATTCGCCGACCCTGATGCTGAACGCACCGGTGCCGGCCGCGCGCAAGGTGCTGGCCAAGGCCGGACTGACGGTCGACGACATCGACCTGTTCGAGATCAACGAAGCCTTCGCCGTGGTCGCCGAGAAGTTCATCCGCGATCTGAAGCTCGATCGCGACAAGGTCAACGTCAACGGCGGCTCGATCGCGCTCGGCCATCCGATCGGCGCGACCGGCGCGATCCTGATCGGCACCGTGCTCGACGAACTGGAGCGCCGCAACCTGCGGCGCGGCCTGGTCACCATGTGCGCGGCCGGCGGCATGGCGCCGGCAATCATCATCGAGCGGATCTGACCGGTGCCGGGGCCGGCTGTTCTGGAATAATCGACGACCGGGCCCGGCGGCCGTCGAGCCGCCAGCGCCGGGATTTCCGAACACTGACTGCGCGGCACGCCCGCGCCGGAACCCGCCAATGACCTCACCGAGCAAGCTCAACGAACGCCGCTGCGTCCCCTGCGAAGGCGGCGTGGCGCCGCTGACCGCCGAACAGGCACGCGATCTGCTGACCCGGCTCGGCCCGAACTGGCAGCTGTCGGCGGACGGCCGGAAGGTCAGCGGCCGCTTCGAGTTCAAGAACTATTTCCGCACCACCGCCTTCGTCAATGCCGTGGCCTGGATCGCGATCCACGAGGACCACCACCCGGACATCGCCTTCAGCTACAAGCACTGCGAGGTGACGTTCTGGACCCACGCCATCGACGGCCTGTCCGAGAACGACTTTATCTGCGCGGCGAAAGTCGACGCCCTGCTCGCTTGAGCAGCCCTTTGGAGGCCCGCGAGCTGCACTGGCGCCTGTGGGACTGGAACGAGTGGTCGAACGACCTGCTGTACGCCGCCATGCGGCTGCGCAGCGCGATCTTCGTGGTCGAGCAGAACTGCGTGTTCCCGGACATGGATGGTCTCGACCCGGCCTGCACGCACTTGTGCGGCTGCGATGACGATGGCCGGCTGCTGGCCTATGCGCGGCTGCTGGCACCCGGGGTGAAGTACGAGGACGCATCGATCGGCCGGGTGGTCACCGCGATCGAGGCGCGCGGCCGGCAGCTGGGCCGAGCACTGATGCAGGAAGCGCTGCGACGCATTCGCGCGCGTCATCCGGGCGCGGCGATCCGGATCGGCGCCCAGCAGCACCTGGAACGCTTCTACGGCAGTTTCGGCTTCAGAACGACCAGCGCGCCGTATCTGGAAGACGGCATCTGGCACGTCGACATGCGCCTGCCCGGCTGAACGACCCGCACGGCTCAGGCCGGCTGCAGCCGCATCAGCATCTGCACCAGCTGGGCCAGCCCGCGCGCTTCCATCTTCTGCATGATGTGGGCGCGGTGCAGTTCGACCGTGCGTTCGCTCAAGGCCAGCTCGATGGCGATCACCTTGTTGGCCGCACCGGCCACCAGCCGCCGGGCAATCTCGCGCTCGCGCGGCGTCAGGCCTTCGAAGCGGGCGCGCACCTGTTCCAGCCCGCTCAGCTGCTCGCGCAGCCGCTCGTCCTGGTCGAGCGCCTTCTGCACCCGGCGGATCAGTTCATCGTCCTTGAACGGCTTCTGCAGGAAATCGACCGCGCCGGCCCGCATCGCCTCCACCGCCATCGGTACGTCGCCGTGGCCGGTGATGAAGATCACCGGAATGCCCCAGCCGCGCCGGTTCAGCTCCTGCTGCAGTTCCAGCCCGCTCATGCGCGGCATGCGGATGTCGAGCACCAGACAGCCCGGCTGCTCGGGGCGGTAAGCCTCGAGGAATGCGCGGGCGTCCGGGAAGCCCAGCGAACGCAGGCCGACCGAACGCAGCAGCAGGCCGATCGAATCGCGCACCGGCTCCTCGTCATCGACGATGAACACGCGGGTTTCGGCATCACGCATCGCGGGCATCCTCGCGGTTCATGGCGGCCGGCAGCCGCATGATGAATTCGGCACCGCCGTCGCGGGGAGCCTGGTAGACAAGATCGCCATCGTGGGCGCGCATCAGCGACTTGCAGATCGACAGCCCCAAGCCCATGCCCTGCGCCTTGGTGGTGAAAAACGGCTCGAACAGATGGTCTTCGACGTCGCGCCGGAGCCCCGGGCCGCGATCGCGGACGCGGATCTCGACATGGCCGCCGTCAACCGCTTCGGCCTGCACCTCGATGACATCGCCCTGCGCTGCCTCGGCCATCGCCTCGATGCCGTTGCGGATCAAGTTCAGCAGCACCTGCTGGATCTGCACGCCGTCGCCGTAGACCGGTGGCAGCGGACCGTCGATCCGGGTCAGCAGCCGCCAGCCACGGGCGCGCAGCTCGAATTCCACCAGCCGCGCCACTTCGGCGATCAGCGCCGCGCAGTCCAGCGGCTCGCGCACGGCATCTCGACGGCGGGTCAGGTTGCGCAGGCCGCGGATCACCTGCCCGGCCCGTTCGGCCTGGGCGGCGATCTTGTCGAGGATGCCGGCCAGCTCGGCCGGATCGCTGTCACCGGCCAGCACGAAGCGGCGCGCGGCGCTGGCGTAGTTGGCAATCGCGGTCAGCGGCTGCGTCACCTCCTGGGCAATGCCGCTGACCATCTCGCCCAGCGTGCCGATGCGGGCGACATGCGCCAGTCGCGTGCGCAGGTCCTCGGCTTCGCGCGTCGCCTCGAACAGCTGGCTGCGGTCGACGATCTCGCAGATCGCCAGCTGTGGCCGCCCTTCGACATCGCGGGCGACGCCGGCATGCAGCAGCGCCGGCAGCGGCCGGCCATCACCGCGCAGGTACTGGACATCGCGGCTCCAGGTCTCGCCGCGGCCGGCGATCACTTCGGTCAGCGCGCCCTCGACCAGCGCGCGGTCGGCG
>CAYPJK010000163.1:0-6785 GCA_964411025.1 uncultured Nevskia sp. | reverse complement strand
TGGTCAGCGGCAGGTTGTTGCTGCCGCCGCCGATCGAAGCCGATTCCAGTCGCGAGCATGCATCGTTCGTTGTCGAGCAGACCGGATATCTCGTCCAGGGCAGAGTCTCCCGCGCCCCCGCAAACGCCACCTCCGGACTGATCGGGGAATCCGTCCAGTTGCCTGACGAACAGGTCAATCCGTTTGAGCCCGACGTCCAGACGGCTCTCGACCGGAATGCATCCGGCGTTCCGATGTTGCCGGCATCCAGCCGAAGCTCCAGCTCCGAGGCGCAGAACGAGTACCAGGCCATGCTCCGCTATGGCGAGAGCCTTGCCGTGCGCGGCCTGCTGCGCGCTGCCGAAGCCTTGAAGCCGGATGCCGAGGCGACGACGCTGCGCCTGCGCGATGGCCAGCCGCAGCTGCTGGACGGGCCGTTCGCCGAAACCAAGGAAATGCTTGGCGGCTTCCTGCTGGCGGTTGACCATCGCGCCGGTGCCATCGCGCTGGCTGCCGAATGTCCTGCGGCGGCGTGGGCCAGCATCGAGATCCGCGAGGTCGGTACCTGCGTCGACGCTTGAGCGTCTGTGGGCCTGCAGAACGGAAAAGGCCGCCCGAAGGCGGCCTTTTCCGTTCTGCGCAGGCGCGGATCAGGTCGACCGGCACAGGCCGAGGAAGCCGAGCAGGCAACCGCTGCCCGAACCGCCGCCACCGGTGCCGCCGCCGACGATGCCGAGCAGCGAGCCGAGCAGCGTCTGCACCTGGCCGAGCGCAGCGGCCAGCGGCGTCAGGCCGGCGGTCCCGGTCAGCGCGGTCGGCAGCGAGGTGACCAGCTGGTTGATGACGCCGGTCAGGCCGTCGAAGCCAGCGCCGCTCAGCGGGTTGGCCGGCAGCGCCGTGGTCGGGCTGGTGCCGAGGCTAGCAGTCAGCGTGGCAACGGCGCCCTGCAGCGTGGCCAGCAGGTCGGTCGGCGCACCGACGCCAGCCAGCGACTGCAGGTTGGTCACCGGCACCACCTGGGTCAGCAGGTTGCCGATCACGCTCTCCGCCAGCGTCTGCAGCGAAGCGGCCAGCGCCTGCGGCGTACCGCCGGCGGAGGCGAGGCTGGTCAGCGAGGCCAGCTGCGACAGCGCGTCATCGACGGTCACCAGCGAGCCGCCGAGGATCGGCGCGGTCAGCACCTCAGGCGGCAGCGCGGCGAGGCCGGTGCTGAACGCAGTGCTCAGCTGTTCGACGATGCCGGCCAGCTGCACGGCGCTGAGCGGCGAGGGCACGCCGCCGGCACCCGGTGCCAGCTGCTGCGAAGCCGACAGCAGCACCGGCAACAGCTGATCGCCGAGCGCGGCCAGCGGCGTGCCGGCCAGCGGGTTGGTGGTCGGGATGCCGGCGGTCGGCGCAGTGCTGCCGCCAAGGCAGCTCTGGGTGCCGTTCAGCGCGGTCAGCAGGCCGGAAAGGTTGCCGACCAGCGCGGTTGCCGCCAGCTGCGCCTGCTGCGGCGCGGTGGTCAGCAGCGTCGACGGGCTGGCCAGACTGTTGGCGAAGGCGTCGGCGACGTCGAGCAGGTTACGCGTGGCGATGCCGTTGGCGCACAGCAGCACCGGCTGCAGCGGCGTGCCGGCGGTGGCCGACACCAGCGGCACGAACACGGTCGAGGTGACGGCGGTCTGCACGGTGTCGAGCGGGCCGGCCACGGTCAGCGACTGCGGCGCCGGCGTGGTGCCGCCACCGGAGGGATTGTCATTGCTGTTGCTGCCGCCGCCGCCGCCACAGGCTGCGGCCAGCATCGCGGTGGAAAGGGCCAGGGCGTAACCGGCTTTCTTGTGGATCATTGCTGCTGTCTCCTCGGTGCACTTGCGTTCGGAAGGCCCTGGCCGACGACGGGCGGTGTCGCAGGGGTGGGCGGATTCTGGGAACGCGCCGAGCGCGATCAGCGCCGTGCGGATGGACGGTGCAAACGATCGCCGTCAACGGATTTCGGGCGGTTTCGAGCCCCGATCAACGGTCGGAAACGGCGCATGAACGCAAGCCCGCCGCAGTCCGCGCGCAAGACGGTGCCGCTGGGAACGGGCTGCCAAGAGGCCGGTGGGTAGGGCTTGCGGGGCAGGATGCCGGGCGATGATTCGCACCGGGATGCCGGTCGTCGCGGCGATGACGGGCCGACGAGTCCCCCGCCGGCAGGGGCCGGCGGGGGAAATTCAGCAGGATGACGGGAGGTCGAGGTGCGGCGCGCGCTCAGCCCTTCTTGTCAGGCGCGTCGCCGTCCTTGCTTTTCTTCTGGTCACCGAGGATGCCGGTGGCGGGGCAGATCTTGAAAGCGGGGCACTTCTTGCAGCCTACGGCGAGGGCAATCGGGCAGAGCGTCATCTGGCTTCTCCGGACGAAGTGGCTGGACGGGGAACAACCTCGCCAGCGTAGCGGCCGCCGCCGCTGCCCGCCATGCGGTGTGGCCCGTTTCAGTCGCGGAAATTCTCGAACTGCAGCGGCAGTTCCAGATCGGCCTTCTTCAGGAAGGCGATGGTCAGCTGCAGGTCGTCGCGCTTCTTGCCATTGATGCGCAGTTTTTCGCCGTTGATCTGGCAGTCGACCTTGAGCTTGGCTTCCTTGATGCGGGCAATGATCTTCTTCGCCTGCGCCTGCTCGATGCCCTGCTTGATGGTGATCTTGCGTCGCGCGCCGGCGAGGTTGGTCTCGACATCACCCAGGTCGATGCAGCGCAGGTCGATGTGACGGCCGGCGAGCCGCAGGCGGAGCATTTCCAGCAGCTGGTCGAGCTGGTATTCGGTCGGCGCGAACTGGGTGATGACGTTCTCATCGTGCTCGAAGCGGGCGTCGGTGCCGCGCAGGTCATAGCGGTTGCCGAGATCGCGCCGCGCCTGGTCGACGGCATTGGTCAGTTCGTGCTTGTCGACTTCGGAAACAACGTCGAAGGAAGGCATGGCGGCTCCGGTGAGCGGTTAGGGAAACAGCGGCCGGCGCATGGGCGCCGGCGGCCGGATCGGGATCAGACGTTGAAGCGGAAGTGCATGACGTCGCCCTCGGCGACGATGTAGTCCTTGCCTTCCAGGCGCCAGCGGCCGGCTTCCTTGGCGCCGGCTTCGCCTTTGTAGGTGATGTAGTCGTCGTAGGCGATCACTTCGGCACGGATGAAGCCGCGCTCGAAATCGGTATGGATGACGCCGGCCGCCTGCGGGCCGGTGGCGCCGACCTTGACCGTCCAGGCACGCACTTCCTGCACGCCGGCGGTGAAATAGGTCTGCAGGCCGAGCAGGTTGTAGGCGCTGCGGATCACCCGGTTCAGGCCGGGCTCTTCCAGCCCGAGCGAGTCGAGGAAGTCCTTCTTGTCGGCTTCATCCAGCTGGGCGATCTCGGCCTCGATCTGGGCGCAGACCACCACCACCTGCGCGCCTTCCTTGGCCGCCAGCGCCTGCACGCGCGCGACGTACTCGTTGCCGCCCAGGCCCGCTTCGTCGACGTTGGCGATGTACAGGCCCGGCTTGGCGGTGATCAGCTGCAGCTCCTTGACGATGGCGCGCTCGTCGGCGTCGAGACTCATGCCGCGCACCGCTTCGGCGTTGTTCAGGTGCGCCTGCACGCGGCTCAGGCAGGCGCTGCGGGCGATCGCCTCGGCATTGCCGCTCTTGGCCAGCTTGTTCGAGCGCTCCAGCGCCTTGGTGACGCGTTCGAGGTCGGCCAGCGCCAGTTCGGTGCCGATCACCTCGATGTCGCGAATCGGATCGACGTGGTCCATCACGTGGATCACGTCGTCGTTCTTGAAGCAGCGCACGACATGGGCGATCGCGTCGGTATCGCGGATGTGCGACAGGAAGGCGTTGCCCTTGCCCTTGCCCTCGGCGGCGCCTTCGACGAGGCCGGCGATGTCGACGAACTCGACCGTCGCCGGCAGGATCTTCTGCGGCTTGACGATCTTGGCCAGCGCATCAAGGCGCGGGTCCGGCACGCCGACCACGCCGACGTTCGGGTCAATGGTGCAGAACGGATAGTTCTCGGCGGCGATCTGCGCCTTGGTCAGCGCGTTGAACAGGGTCGACTTGCCGACGTTCGGGAGACCGACGATGCCGCATTGAATGCCCATGGTTTCGAAATCCTTGCGTGCTGCGTTACTGCTGCGTTTTGGGTAGGGGAGTGCTGTGCAACTGCTGCATGGCCTTTTCCAGCGTCTGATCAAGCCACAGCGGCATCACGTTCATCGCGTCGATCAGGCCGTCGCGGATTCGCTTGTCGTCATCGCCGTTCGGCCGGCCGAGCACGTAGCCGAGCACCTGGTCCTTGGTGCCAGGATGGCCGATGCCGATCCTGAGCCGCAGGTAATCCGGGCCGAGATGCTGGTGCACGCTGCGCAGGCCATTGTGGCCGCCGTGGCCGCCGGCGCGCTTGAGCTTCATGGTGCCGACCGGCAGATCGAGTTCGTCGTGCGCCACCAGGATGTCGGCCGGCGCCAGCTTGTAGAACGCCGCCAGCGGCTGGATCGCGTCGCCGCTCTTGTTCATGTAGGTCTGCGGCTTCAGCAGCAGGACTTCATGGCTGCCGATGCGGATGCGGGCCAGGTCGCCCTTGAACTTGGCCTCGAAGCGGAAGCTGCCGCGATGCGCTTCGGCCAGCTGGTCGACGAACCAGAATCCGGTGTTGTGGCGCGTCCGCTCGTACTCGGGCCCGGGGTTGCCGAGACCGACGATGGCGCGCAGGCGGCTGTCCGACATCGGTCACGCGCTCCGCTTCGCATCATGAAAAACCCGCCCGTTCGGCTGGCGAACGGACGGGTCGTGTGCTGCCGGGACGCGAGGTCCGCGTCCGGGAGCCTTACTTCTTCTTCGCAGGCGCGGCCTTGGCAGCCGGCGCCGCCTTCGCCGCCGGTGCTGCCTTGGCAGCCGGCTTGGCCTTGGCGTCTGCCGCCGGTGCCGCTTCGGCTTCCGCCTCGGCTGCCGACTGGCGCGGCAGGTGGATCGCGGCGACCGACACGTCGTTGCCGTGCTTCAGTTCGTAGAAGCTGACGCCTTCCGGCAGCGACAGCTGCGAGAGGTGCACGGCTTCGTTGACGTTGAGGTTCGACAGGTCGACCTCGATGTATTCCGGCAGGTCCTTCGGCAGGCACTCGACTTCGACCTGGATCTGCTGGTGCTCGACCACGCCGCCACCGACCTTCACGCCCGGAGCAACGTCGCCGCCCTTGAAGTGCAGCGGGATGTGCATGCGCAGCACCACGTCAGCGAGGATGCGCTGCAGGTCCATGTGCATGACTTCGTTGCGCACCGGGTGGCGGTGCAGGTCCTTCAGCACGGCCTGTTCGGTCTTGCCGTCGATGTTGACGTTCAGGATCGCCGAGTAGAAGGCCTCGAACTTCAGGCTCTTCATCAGCTCGTTGTGGCTGACCTGGATCGACTGCGGGTTTTCCTTGCCACCGTAGATGATGGCGGGCACCTTGCCCTCATGGCGCAGGCGGCGGCTCGCACCCTTCCCGTGCACCGTGCGGACTTCGGCACTGATGACGAATGACTGTTTCATGTGTTTCTCCGGGATGTACAGCAAAAAGCCACGTCCGCGACCAGACGCAGCGAGCCGCGCACTATACAGAGGCCGCTTCGCGCCTGCCAGACCACGCGCGAGCCCCGGGTGAGGGCACATTTCACCCATCCGAAGGCCTGTTTTCGGCTGGCTGGCACCGGCCATTTCAGGCACCATCCGCGTCGTTCGATGCGCCCGTAGCTCAGTCGGATAGAGCATCGGCCTTCTAAGCCGAGGGTCGCAGGTTCGATTCCTGCCGGGCGCGCATCCCGCTTCTCGCCGTCGTCCGGGCCCCTTGTGGCCGACTGCACGGGCTTCCTCGATCAGGTTCAGCCGGGCGCGCCGCCGGCGCGATGTACAGCCGTCGCGCTCAGGCCTGGGCGGCGGCGTGCCAGACCCGAATCCGCTCAAGCGTGACCGGCTGCTGGCCCGCGTCGTCACCGAGTTCGGGCAGCACCACGCAGGCGCCGTCGAACGTTTGCCTGCGGGTATAGGCATTGGTGGTCACCACCGTCGTCAGGCCAGCGTCACGGGCCGCGCGCAGGCCGTTGTCGGAATCCTCGAACGCCAGACACGCCGCAGCCGGCAGGCCGAGCTTCGCAAGCACCCACTGGTAGATGTCCGGTGCCGGCTTCTTCGCCGGCACCACGTCGCCCGCGCCGATCACCTCAAACCAGCCGACGGCACCGGGTGCCAGCGAATGTTCGAGCAGCGCGGCGACGTTCTCGGCGGTCGTGGTGGTGGCGATCGCCAGCCGCAGGCCGGCGGCGCGGGCTTCGGCGATCAGCCGGGCGATGCCGGGCCGCAGCGGCAGCGCGCCAGAGGCGACCAGCGCCAGGTAGGCCTGCGTCTTGGCCTGATGAAGCGCGGCGATCCGGTTCTCGATGCCCGGCTCGTCGAGCAGCCCCCGGTGGCAGCGTTCGAGGTAGTAGCGAATGCGCTCCTTGCCGCCGGTGACGGCCAGCAGCTCGCCGTACAGCGACTCGTCCCAGTGCCAGTCCAGCCCGGCCTGCCGGAAGGCGGCGTTGAACGCGGGCCGGTGGCCGTCGCGTTCGGTGTCGGCCAGCGTGCCGTCGACATCGAAGATCAGGGCCTGCAACGGCATGACCGAGGGCGCCGGCACGGTTCAACCTTTTCCGGTCAGCCGCGTCAGATCGTCGGCGACAGCCTGCAGCAGATGTGACACCGGCGCCGGCAGCGAAGCCGCCAGCTGCGTCAGCATGCGAATCTTGTCGGCCGCGTTGTCGATCGGTGCCAGCTGGGCCAGCAGCACCCGCAGTGCGGCA